>JAFUWD010000098.1 GCA_017483645.1 Muribaculaceae bacterium
CTGTTCGTCAAGCCACGATTTCGCTATTGCTTCTTCTCTCCCAAGCGTCACCGCTTGAAACTTGCAAGTCGCTATAGGGTTCGTCGGTGACTACGCCCCGGGTGGACTTTCACCACAGATGTATAACATGCCCGTCATACAAACCAAGGCGGCCGGCATCCACGAAAAGATGCCGGCCGCATTTCATTCTGTCCGGTTAAGCGCATTAGCGCATCATCACCTTGTGTGCCACGCCATCGGCCACCACAATGTAGACGCCGGCGGGCAACTGCTGCTCATGGGCCGTGCCCACAAGCGCGCCGGCCATGTTGTAGACGGCCACCCGGCTGGCACCGCTCACGGTAAGCACACCGCCTGCGGTCTTCACGTCGAAAGCATCATTCTTGACATTGCCGATGCCAGTGAGGTCATCTGAAATCTCGAACGTGTAACGATCGCCCCAGAAGTAATACTTGGTGGGGTCGGTCGGCTGGCGCATGCACATTTCATACACCACTCCGGGCACACCTTCGAATGCCGAAACGATGTTAATCGTGACACTGCTGCCGGCAGGGATGGTCAGCATGTCGGTATCACCGGTGTCGAGTATTTTTTTGGTTGACTCCAACATAATCATGTAGGGCAACGTGCCCACGTAGTCGCCAGTTCCGGTGTTTGTCACCACCGAACTCGCTGTCACATGCCCCGACGGCATATAGTAGTTGGTGGGCTTCAGGCCTGAGGTGACGTTCAAATAGAAGTCGCCGCTTTCCACCACCGTAAGGGGATAGGCTTCGCTGATGATTTTATCGTTGTAGTCACAAACGAAAAGCTCGTATTCGCCAGGCTCCTGGGGAGCGGTGATAACCCCCTGCGTGATTACATCGGCATCGCTCGACACACCGATGCGCTGGCCGTATTCAACCACGGCGGCCTCATTGTCCTTGACGATGATGTACTTCACATAATCAAAATAATCCTCTCCACTGTTGTGGATGGTGGCTGTCACCTTCACTTTCGATTGGGTGCCCACTTTGGCGGGATAATCAAGTTTGGTCACGCTCAGCTTGTATTTGGTCGTGGGCATCGAGAAGTACATCACACCTTTCTCTACCTCGGCGTCAATGTAACCCGGCGAATAATTGCCGTGGTTAAATTCCTGGTAGGTGTTGATGCCAGCTTCGGGAACAGCGTAGAGAAACCATAACTTGTACTCTCCGTCGGGCAACGAGGCCGACGGGGTGTATGTCAAGGGGTCTTGCGACAATTTTGTCCTTTTATAATTATAAGAGGCACCAATCAACAATGACTGATAGAACACGTTGGAGGAAGCGCCCTCTTCGACGCCTTTTCCGTTTTTATCGGTCAAATAGAACTTTCCGTACAATGTCATTTTCGGTTCATCACTGCCGTCAAAATAGCCATTCCCGACCAACGCCAGGCGCTCGATGAGCATGGGAACCGGTTGACCCAGTTGCACTTCACCCTCGCTGGGGAAGAAGTTCTCTACAAACACCTCCACCTTCTTCTCTGGCTCGGGGCCTGGGCCTTCGGGATCGGGATAAATACCCACCACCATGTCCTGCGCAGTGTTGTAACCGCCCTCGTAGGAGCCGATGCCCTGGTTCTCGGGGTCGAGCGCGGTAATCAAGAAGTAGCCGTTGCTCGTTGCGCCCCATCCCCAGTTGATGTGAAAATAGCCGTTGGCGTCACTGCCGTCGATGACAAACGAATGGCCGCCGTTGTTTGTGAAACCGCCATAAATAACGGGGCGCTTGTTGTCGAGTTCCTGATAAATAAGGTTTTCCCACTCGGTGATGCCCATGCTGGTGCGGCGGTAGTAATGCATGTTGCGGTTGTAACCGAAGTATTTGCGCAGGCCCTGCATCATGTAATAGGGATAGGCCGTACTGGTCGAGGCATACGACATCCTGGCAGCCAAGCCCACTTGATAGAGCAGTGTGGCCACAGCGGCGCCCTGCGCCTCATTGTAGGCGCTATTGTAATGGGGGAGCATATCGTTCCACTGGTAGGTGGTGCTTCCCAAATCAGCACTCAACGTTTGCTTCGAGGTGCCGTTCACATTACACTCATAAGAGATAGAACCGGTGCCGTGTGCCGGATACTTGTAGTAGTACATGATTTGAGCGGCAGCGGTGGCCACGCAACCCGTGGCGGCAATCTGAGTGTTCCCGCTTTTGTCGATGTAGGTGGGGCAAAGGTTGTTGAATGGAGCGTTTTGGTTCCAGTTGGCAGTCAGCAGGGGTTTCACCACATGGCCGCGGGGAGCGCGGGCAGTGGCTGCGGCTGCCGTCGGGGTGTCGCGCAGGAAGCGCACCTCCTGAGCATACGTTTCGAGCATGGCGCGCATGCCTGCAGGCATGTTGGCAGGGTCGAAGGTGCCCTCATCGCTGTAGGCCAGCACCGAGGTGGCACGGTCATCGCCGGCCACAATCACATAACCGTCGGTATCGCCGTTGTTAAACACATAGTAATCGGCCGTCGGCTGATTGTCGGCCTTGGCTGCCAGCACAAGCTTTGGCGTGGTGGCATGGCCACGGGGTGCCAAGCGTGCCGCATGGGTGCTCAGATGGCCTTGCGCAATGGCCTGAGCACGTTCGGGACTCACCGGAGCGGCTTGCATCATGCCAACCGTCAGCAGCGCCATCAAAGAGTAGAAAATCTGTTTCATTCTTACTATTATTAAATAATAACACTTAATCTTTATGCAAAATTACAAAAAAATATCTAAGTAGAATAGCACAAACACTTTTTGGAGCAAAATAGCACCCATGGAAGCCGTGCGGTCATTTCACATATTTGCTGAAAAATCGCCACACTTCTTCACCGGTGTCGATGTCGTCGGTGTGCCACTTGTGGCCGGCGCCCACCACCTCGTAGAGCCACACGTCGCACCCTGTGGGGCTGCCCGTGTAGCGATGTTTCACCACCGGATGCCCGGATACCCCTTGCAGGCTCTCCACACGCTCGGTCACCTCATGGGTGCAGCGGTTGCGGGCCACCCAGTAGCCCACGGCCACCGGCACGGGCAGATAAGCGCCCCAGCCGCCGGCGTTGGTCAGGTCGCCCGTCCACTCCGACACGCGGTCCTCGGTGCCGTGCACCTCCATCACAGGGAAAGGACGCGGGGCTTCGAGCGTGCGGTACATCCACTCCATCGTCAGCCCCGCGATGGGAGCCACCGCTTTAAATGTGTTCTGCTTACTGAGCGCCGTCAGGTAGCACATCTCGCCGCCGTTCGACACACCGGTCATGAACGTGTTCTCGCGGCTCAGGCCGTAACGTTTCTGCACATGGCGGGCAATGCGGCTCAGCGCTTTCACGTCGTCCACCTTCCAGCCCTGCTGAAAGGCGTAACCCACACTCCAGCTGTGCTGCCCACGTGGGTCTTTCAATGCCTCGGGGATGACCACAGCAAAGCGGTGGCGGTCGGCTGTCTTGACCATGGGATTCTCGCGCCAGATGCCACCGCCGTAGCCACTGAGCACAAACACCGTGGGGGCGCCGGCGGGCAAGCCATCGGGCAGATAGACGTCGAAGCGACGCACTTGGCCGTCGACCCGGATGGAATCCTCCACAAACTCACCGGCATGGCACCACAGAGGGGCCAACAGCGTGAGCAACAGTGTGAGCACTGCCGCCCGCCGAATGATAAAACCGTTTCTCTTCACCTTCTTCATCTTCAATTTTTAGTTTTCGTCCATTGGTGGAGGAGTGTGTGATGACAACATGGGTGCCAGCGTCGCCGCATGGCACACGCCCCCGGCCCTCCGGGCCACCCCCTCTAACTTAGAGGGGGACCCTCAACTCCTCCCCTAAGTTAGGGGAGGTGGCGCGAAGCGACGGAGGAGTGTGTGAGCCCTGCACGGTGGCATCTTCGCCGCGTGGCACACGCCCCCGGCCTTTGAGGAGGAGAATTTTGCGTTCACTTCACCAGGGCTTGATAGAGGCGGAACAGCTCGGCCACACACCGGCTCTCGGTGAACGAACTTTTCACCTCAAAGCCGTAGGCCGCCATCACCGCGCGGTCGTTCTCCTGGTGGGCACGCCGCAGCTCGGGCGGCATCGTGAGTTCGTCGTAAAGGTCGGCCAACGACGAGTCGGGGTAAAGCGCCCGCGCATCGAGGATGGCCTGTGCCGTGGCTTCGATGCGTTGCCGCTGCCGCTCGCCGGCCCGGGGCCATGGGAAGTTGTTGTACACAATGTCTTTACTGTAACGATAATCACTTTTCA
>JAFUWD010000099.1 GCA_017483645.1 Muribaculaceae bacterium
AGACCATCCCCACTGTCACATTCTCACTATCCAATGGCGCAGCTACCTCTCAGACCCTGCTCACCACTCCCGAGCAACGCTTACTTGCCCCACTGATTCCAGCGACCGACTGATTTGGGTGTCCCATTGACGAAGTCAGGAGAATCATGGAATGACAACCTGCCACACCACCTCTCACAACAATACAACGAGGGCGCGACCACATGATGGCCGCGCCCTCAATATTTATACAACGCACTCTTCTTATTGCAAGTTAAGTCCAGTGATTTGGTCAGGCTTGACAAAGGTGTAGCCTTTGCGCTTGAGCGCGCTGATGATATCAGGCAAGCGGTCGTAGAACTTCTCGGTGCGTTCCTTGACCGTTCCCAAATGGAGCATGATGAAGTGACCATTGAGCGTGTGTTTTTTCTCAAAGTTCATCAGACTGTTCCACAACCATTTGTTCGAACGATAAGTGGCCCCCTTTATTCCAGGATAGGTGTAATCATCGCTGGTGAAAGTTCCTTGCGTGAAATTGATGATTTGCAAGCCCATTTGTTTTGCCCAGGATGCATGGTAGTCGTTGTACCACTCATAGGGAGCGACAAAATAGGGAGCGTCGGCCTTGCTGATGCCAAACTGTGCCATCTTGTCATAAGCCCGCTTTAGATCGGCCTGGAAGTCCTCCTTGGTGACCAGCGAGGAATCACGATTCTCCCACGAGCAAAGCAGCCGGTGCTCATATCCGTGGCAAGAGACATAATGGCCACCCTTGACAAGACGCTTCACTATCTCGGGGTTGTTGTCAAAGAATTGACCTGTGAAGAAGAAAGCTCCCTTGACACCTGCCTTGTCGAGCGACTTGATAATTTTGTCGGCTCCTTCGGCCCAACGGTCGGCAGTGAAGACAAGACACACATTTTTCTTGGCTGGGTCGCCCTGCACAATGCCTCCACGGTCATAAACATTATGGTCGGCCGCGACAGCCGTTTGCTCAGCACCCTCCTTCTCATAAACAGAAAGCGGGAAAGTGAGCGACGCGGTTCCATCCATAGTGGGTTCGTTGGTGCTGTAATCATGTGTGCTGTCGTGATAGACCACATCGCCGGGTTGGAATTCCTCATAGATATTGGCCGAAACAAAGGGCATATCATCGGTGAGATTTACCCCTTTGAGGCTATTGAAGATGGTAGCATAAACCGGACCGTCCACCAATCCACCAGTAGGAAATCCCACGCTTTGGAACACCCAATTACTGTGAGTGGCATGCGGATACACCCCACCCCGCGGCAGCTCCACAATCATACTGGTGCCCCATGGATTGCAACCAAAGAGCCAATCACGCAGCGACCCTTCCATTTCCTCAAAAGTGCGGTCGCCCGTAAGCTGCCGGTAGAGGATGCACTGCGTGAGCAGCGCAGTGGTGAGGTTGTTGCTGCACCAGATTCCCGGCACGCCCCAAAGGAAGGGATGATTGAGTTGCTGGGCACGCTGATACACCCGCTCAATGCCCGCGCGCATGTTGCGCACAAATTCGGCCTTGAGTCTCGGGTTACCCGCCAGTGCCAACTGGTAATGTCCCATGTTCATGAAGGGGTACCACTGGTAGTGGCGCGCACTGTCGGCTCCCATCCACGGCGTGACAGGTTCGCGACGTCCGTACTCCATGGCCTGAACAAGGTATTCATCTTTGCCCGTCTTCCGGAACATCTCAATGGCACCAAGTTCCATGTCGTCGACCCAGTTGTCCTCCTCATAGATATAGGGTGACACCACCGATACCGTTTGCGCATTACCAGGCAAGTCGATACCCACTTGATAGGCCGCAGCGGCTTTATCACCGATTTTCTTGGCAAATTCAGGATAGAAAGGCGCAAGAATCTTGCTTCCCAAGGCAAAATCGCTGGCAAACTTCCCTGCTGTGCTCGCGCCACCCATAGTGGCATTGAGGAATTTGCCACGCTGCTGCGGCTTTCCGTTGACAAAATACACCGGGCGGCCGTTGTTCGGTCCCCAGCCATAGTCGGCAGGGTCGTCCTTGGGCATTTTGGTGCCTATATGATCACGGTCGTCGGCAATCTGGTTATAGAGTTCCCCAGGTTCGGGATTCATGCGGTCGAGCCAGTCGAGTCCCCATTTGATTTGGTCCACAATGTCGGGAACGCCATTGGCTCCCGGATCACCCATGGCGTCGTAACGGTCACCAAAGGCCTGCGGGTTCTCCTGATAAGCAAACATGAGTTGGTAGATGGCGTTGGCGCTCGTGGTGGTGTACTGCAGCAGGTCGGCCGCATCGTGCCACCCGCCACGCACATCGAGGTGCTGTCCTTCCTTGGTGGGATGATAACGTATGTACCCGTCGTGCTGATGGCACGTATCGCGCTGGAATGGGTTATAACCACACTGCTGCTGGCGCATATAGTTGAGCACAAAATCGGCCGTGCCGTTATACACTGTGCCGTTGACCGGGAAAACCGGCGACAGAGTTTTTCCCACCTTCACACTGAAGGTGCCTTGCTGCTTAAAGTCGGAAAAATTGAGCCTGTAGGCAGCTTTCATGTTCTGCATGGCAGCCCGCCGCTCCACATTGGTGCCGTGATATACCACACGTCCGGTGAACGCGTCGACCAGGTCAAAATCACTCACTTGGCAATCATCATTGCTCATAAAGACCGCCACCTTGGTGGCTTGCGGCAAATAGCCCAGTTGATTGACTCTAATCCACTGTCCCGCCGAAACAGCCAAAGCAAGAGTGACTGCAAAAAAGGCAACACAAATAATTTTCTTCATCTTGGTATGATTGATTTTTAGTACGATTTCATTACTGCATTCCAACATGCCTTGGCAAGGGTGTAGCGCGCATCGTCGGCACCGCTGTCCCAATAGAGCATACCTTTCATGCCAAAGCCACCGATATAGCGCCGTCCCTTCTTGGCAATGCTCTCAGGATTGTCATATCCACCCCAGAACTGTCCATTGTAAGTAACATAAGGTGTTTGCGCCTCGCTGTCCCAGTTATCGATTTTATATGCCTTGTCCGATGCGGCAAGGGCATTGAGGTCTTTCCAGTCGACTGCCGAATTGGCACCCTCAAAGGAATGACGGACATAGAAGGGAATGCCGAGCACCATCTTTTCATAGGGCACTCCAGCAGCGAGATAGGCTTTTCGGGTTCGCTCAATATCCCAGTAAGCACTGGGCTGGTCGACAGCCGAATGAGGCTTATTGGCTTGAAGGTCATAGGTCATAATGTTGATAAAATCAACGTAGGGCAGCACAGCCTTCAGGTCGATATAACGCCAACCGCCCGCAGTGGGCTGCTTGTCCATCACATAGCCGGCAAAGGTGAGCAAATATTGGTTGCCGAGCGTCTCACGCAGCTGCTTGACGAGCAGTGTGAAGTTATCAACATCGTGAGCCGGGTCACACTTTGCCCCGCTCCACGAGATGCCCGGAAACTCCCAGTCGAGGTCGATGCCGTCGATTCCCCAACGCTTGACGAATGCCAGGCAATCGGCAGCAAAGCGACGACGGTTGTCGTCGGAGGCGGCTATATCAGAAAATCCTCCTGCCTGTTGGTTGTCACTGTTGTCGACCGTATGGGAGAATGACAGACAAATCTTGAGCTTGGGATTTTGCTTTTTCAAATCCACGACTTTCCGGAACTGCGCCTCGTTGTTGTTGCCCTGCAGCTTGAACGCCTTGTATTCGCCATTGGTGACATAGACTTCGGCAAAAGCGTAGTTGATGTGCGTGACAATGGCCGGATTAGGCAGCAGATTGGTGCGGTAATACGGTGCATAGGCCAGGCAAATGCGTCCTTCCTTAGCCGATTCAAGTGTTTCGGTGGGAGTTGGCTCAGTCTTTCCTGAATCGGTGTTGCCACCGCTCGGGTCGGCAGGCTCGTCGGAGCCGCATGCCGCCATTGCTACCATCAGGCAAGCCGCGATTAGAAATCGAGAAAAAAATTTGGTGTCAATCATAAATCACATTTATATTGATGACAAAGATAATAAATCTTTTCGTCAGTTTCAATAAGACTTCATCACAGCATTCCAGCATGCTTTAGACAGGGTGTAGCGGTCGTCATCGGCACCGCTGTCCCAATACAGCATACCCTTCATGCCAAAACCGCCAATGTAACGGCGCCCTTTCTTGGCAATGCTCTCCTCGTTGTCGTAGGAGCCCCAGAACTGTCCGTTGCGGGTGACGTAAGGAGTTTGAGCCGACGAATCCCAGTTGTCAATTTTGTAGGTTTTGTCGTTGGCCGCCTTGACGATGAGGTCGCGGTAATCAATGGCCACGGGCTCGCCGTCGGTTCCACTGAAGGAATGGCGCATATAGAAGGGGATGCCGAGCACCAGCTGGTCGTATTGATAGCCTGCCTCGATATATTCTTTCAGGCAGCGGGTGATGTCCCACCACGATGTGGAGGACGACACAGCCGACTGGAATCCACGCCCGCCGTCTTCAGGGCTGTCGATGTCGTAAGCCATGATGTTCACATAGTCCACATAGGGGCGTACAGCCTTCAGGTCGATGTAACGCCATCCCGAGCCATCCTCGGTACGGCTGCCGTTGAGCGTTCGCTTGTCCATCACATAGCCGGCAAAGGTGAGCAAATATTGACGGCCGAGCGTTTCACGCAGCTGCTTGACAAGCAGCGTGTAGTTATCCACGTCATGAATCGGGTCGAAAGCCGCCCCACTCCACGACAATCCGGGGAACTCCCAGTCGAGGTCGATGCCGTTGATATTCCATTTTTTGAGGAAGTCGAGGCAATCTTGCGCAAATTTCTTTCGGTTGGCATCGGTGGCCGCAATGGCCGAGAATCCACCATCCTGGTAGTTGTCGCCATTCGACACCGTGTGTGAGAACGAAAGTGATATCTTGATGTTGGGGTTTTTCGACCTGAGTGACAGAATTTCACGGAATCGGCTTTCGGCAGCCGTCTGGTTATAGCTGCCCTGAGCGAACGACGGGTCTTGCAACTTGAAAGTTTGGTAAACGCCATCGCGCACATAAACCTCGGCAAATGAGTAGCTGATGTTGGTAACCAGGTCAGGATTAGGCAGCATGGAACGGTAGTAAGGCGCATAGGCAATGACCAGCCGTCCTTCTTTCAGTGTTTCGAGCTTGGTTTGTTCTGGTTCGGGCGTCGGCTCCTCGGTTTCAGGTTTTGTTGACGGCGAATCGGGCTCGTCCGACCCGCAGGCCATGAACGACACCATAAAAACTGATAACAACAGTTGATTCAAAAAATGCAATGTATGTTTCATCGTTACGCTAAAAAGTGGTTTCAGTTATTTTGTAAAAATCGGGTAGGTCGGGGAGCGAGAGTTTTGGTTTTCGCTCCCTTTCCTCCCACACCACCGTACGTGCCGTTCGGCATACGGCGGTTTGGCTTGCTTTCAGGGCATTTCAGCCCCCATCTTCCTTTAACTTCTGCTGCCG
>JAFUWD010000100.1 GCA_017483645.1 Muribaculaceae bacterium
CGCCCGCAGTCACTATCACCGACCCTCGGGGCACATTCATGGCATTGAGCTTGATGGTGCTTCCCGATGATGCCTGATATTCACCTTGCAGCACAAATTTATTCTTGTCCTGATACTGGCGTGCCACTGTGAGGGTGGAGTCGTACAACTCCTTGTATACGTATCGTTCGGCCTCGGCTCCACCACCCATGGCGTTGTAAAGGAACTCGCCAAAGGGCTCTACAACCGGGAAGATGACCTTTCCCGACGACGTATTGACAGTGTAGCCCTCGATAAAGTCGAAGCGGCCATCAATGTTTGGCTCGTTATTGGCATCAAGGCGGTCAAGATTCACCACTTGAAGAAGGGGCTTGCCATTGATGATGCCGGCAGGAATATAAATCAATTCCGTACCTGTGGTGTCGCTCAAATACTTGATGTTGAGTTTGAAGTTTTGCTTTTGAACCTGATAGGAGCCGAGCGAGTAGATGTTTTTCATCATCAGGTCCCACATGGGCAGCCCTGGACTGGTGGTGGTTCCTTTAAGCATTTTCACATAAAGCGACTGGTCGGTCGACGTGATATCGCCTGAGAACTCACCCACTTGATAGGTGTTTCCACGATAGGTATACTGGAAGGCCACGGCCAACACATCATCGGCATTGAGCGCGGTTTTGAGCTGGATATAACCCAGTGATGAATTCAGTGTGTATTCCGAGGCCGAAAGCAATCGGGCACTTTCAATTTTCTCATAATCCTTGCCACCTTCAAAGCCGTAAACCTCAAGTGGTGCCAGTTCACCGGCCACTTGGCTGATATAACGAGCATTGGGGTATTGTTCTTTGATTTCGGAGAGCATGTTGTTCGATGTGTTCGACGGATTGTTTGCCGAGACATCGGGCTGCCAGTGATCGTTGGCAAGGCGGCGGTTCTCGCCCAAATCCATGAAGGCGATAAGGTTGCGTGCTTCACTGAAGTTGCCGCGTTTATTCGTAATCCACACTTCGATACGAGTGATGTTTATACCCGACGACACCACCGGCAAGTGGCTGCACCACTGGTCGTAGTTGTCACGGAAGAAGTGTGAAAGGAAAAAGTTGCGGTTTTGGTCGTATTTGTCGGCAGTGATATAAAATGGCGTGGTTTGAGCGCCGCCTTTGGTATTAACGGTTTGGCTTTCACTGTTTTGCTGCGAAACCAATGCGGTAGCTGTGAGTTTGCCGAATTGCAGTTTGGACTTGATACCGAACAGTGCCGCACTACCACGAATAAGTGAGGAACCAGTGGTCATGCTCACATTACCGGCCTCAATGTTCTTGATGATTTCATCCTCTTTACCATCATACGCCAATTTGAGATTGCGGTTGTCGAACTCAAAAGTGGCGTCGGTGTTGTAGGTCATGTTGAACTTCATCTTGTCGCCCACCGATGCGGTGATGGTGGCTTGAATCTTCTGGTCAAAGTCGAAATACGTCTTTCGGCGGGCTGCCACCGACAGTGCGGGATTGTCGGTCTTGTTACTCTTGACACCCATTTTGAGTGATACCGAGCCGCTGGTCTTGAGTTGCACTCCACCAGGGCCAAAAACCGATTCCAGCGGGCCAAGACCGAACTGCATATCAAGAAAATTGAACGGATTCTTTTCTTTTTCCTCGACACTTTCAGCGTTTTTCTGTCGGTAGTACTCCATCATCGATTGGCGAAGCACCATGTTGTTGTACTCGTTGGCCGAGAGTACAAAGGGTGTCACAATGTCGTTGTCGCCCAAACGAGTGTGAATCACATAGCAGTCGGTTTCATAGTCGTACTCGGCCTCAGTCGTGATATTCGACGGCATACGTAAATCGGCGGCATACTCATTTTGCCCCTGCACATCTTCATAGCCCGAAGGAATGGTGGGACGCACTTGGTATTGCAATGAGAAACTGTCGGCAGGATTCACTGGACGTCGACCCTGTGTGGAGACTGGTTGTGTGCGGTCGGGCACCGCAGGAGGCGGAGCCAATTTGGAAGTCACATATTGTGCCAATGCAGTGCCGTGGCCCGACCAAAAGCCAAGCAACAACCCCACTGCTATAGAAACATATATTTTCGAGTTTTTCAGCATTATTACCTGTCAATCTTGTTCAGGGCAGGCATCACATCATCTTCAGAGCCTGCTTGATAGCCTCCTCCACTGTGATTTGCGGATGAGCCTCAAACAGTCGCTTCAGCGCCTTCTGCGATGCTTGCTGGGTAAAGCCCAGCATCACCAGTGCCGACAAAGCCTCGTCATGCACTTGGGTCATCAAGGGCTGCCCCGTTTCTTTTATAAACGCAGCACCACCCTGTTTTATTTTATCTTTCAGGTCAACAATTATACGCTGGGCGGTTTTTGCGCCCACCCCCTTCACTGCTTTGAGCATCGACACATCGCCCGAGGCAATGCATTGTTCAAGCTCAACAGGCGGCACCGACGATAAAATCATGCGGGCCGTATTGGGTCCTACCCCACTCACCGTGATGAGTAGCAGAAACAACTCGCGCTCGTGCTTGGAGCAGAAGCCGTAAAGCACATGGGCGTCCTCGCGAATGGCTTCATAGACGAACACACAGGCAGTTTCTCCTTTTTTCAGACGGGTCAACAGGTCATAAGTAGTGAGTGATATGTTCACCATGTAGCCCACACCGTGATTGTCGATGATGGTATAGGCGGGATTCAACTCGGCGACATCGCCTTTGATATATTCAAGCATATTCTTTGATTTAAATCACTTATTTCATTATCTTATTGGTGCTTATACTTCCATCGGCATGACGATTCAGCACAATGTTCAAACCCTTGAAGGGAACAGAGCTTATGTGGCCTGTAAGATCATAATAAAGCACCTCGACCACCGGCGACAGATGTCGCACATCGGATTGTGCTGTGGCTTGTACGTACCGCCAACCGGCGGTTGCGTCAAGTTTGCCGAAACCCCATCGGCGTCTGTCACCACCGCTCACCCACTCATCTTGATAGCAAGTGTGCCGCAATGCGTCGCGCACATCATCGGGGGTGAGGTTGGGATTTGCCTCAAGCCACAGTGCCACGGTGCCAGTCACAACAGGTGTAGACATAGATGTGCCCTGGTTCATGGCGTATGGATAGGTTTGGCCATTCAAGGTGACAGCCGGCGGACGGATGCTCAGCGTGCTCATTAAGTAGCTATCGAAACGGCTGGCCGACGAGAGAACCATCACTCCGGGAGCCACGACATCGGGCCGGTTGATGCCGTTCATGTCGGGGCCATACGATGAGAACGGTGCAATCTCGCCAAGCGGACATTTTTTATAGTTCTCCCACTTGCCGTCTTTGCGCTTGAACCGGGTGCGGGAACAATATGCCCCGACCGAAATCACCGCATCGGTGGTAGCCAAATCGCTGATGCTCATATCGCCATCGCCTTGAGCGAATCCATTGAGCCCGGCCGGGTCTATTTGAAGATTGGCATAGCTCCACCCTTCCATTCGGCTATCGGTGTCACCGCTGTAAATGAAGCCAAAAAGATATCGGCTGTCGGTGGCAGTGGCATCAAACTCGCAATAGGAATGATACCAGCCATTCTCTCCACGCTCAGTGGCCATCAGCACTACTCCGTTGAAATATTTCGACCATTCGGGGTCGTTGTCGCTGTCAATGGAATAGATGCTGTCGGACGGCAGTGGCTTCACACTTTGGCTGCGATAGAGCACGGTGCCATTCTGCCTGTCAACCACCACATGCTCCACGCTGTGGGTGGCTTGTGATGAGGTGTTCCACATGCTCATGAAGCCATAGCGCCTCAGCGAGGTGGCGTTTTCTTGAAGCAGCAAGCGCAGCGAGTCGTCGGGAGTTGCTGGACGATAGCTCACATGGGTGGATTTGTCACCATCGTTGCCAGCCGACACCACAACGATGCGCCCCGGACCCACCAAACTTTCCATCACATGGCACAACTCCGATGAACCATCATGTGCACCCACGTTGTCGCCGATACTCAAGTTCACCACACAGGGTTGATGCCGTCGTGAGGCAAAATCAAAGATATAGCGCAAGCCGTTGGCAATATTCACATCACTTAACTGGTTGCTGGGCATGGCACAGATGACCAAATCGGCCTCAGGAGCCATACCGTACCAGCTGTTGCCCATGTAACTGCCGGCGGCCGTACCTGTAGTGTGCGTGCCATGCGACATGCCCTCCATGTCGGTCGTCAACATGGCGATTTGCTCGGGTGTCTCGTAGCAACTGCCTGGCAGTTCCATTCCGTCAATCACAGGATGAATTCCGGTGCTGTCGCAGGGCATATATGCTGCACGCACGCGCGACCTGCCCGACTCGTCGCACAAATTCACATGGTTGAAATCCACTCCCACATCAATCATGCCCACCAATACACCGCGCCCACGCGACGGAATCTCGGCATTATGCAGTGGGATTACGTCCGATTGCAGCCTGGCGCTGTCATTACACAACGTCAAAAGGTGTGAGCGGCTCACATGATTCACTTGAGGCAAACGGCGCAGTTCGTCCAACCGCTCTTCGGGAACAAGCGCGGTGACCACCCCACCCATTTGCGCTGTGACCCGGGCGCCGGCAGCCATGAGCGACGAAGCGTCATCGGTGCGCACCATCACTGCCACATCACGTCCCGGTGACATACACCAACACATCAGCGCAATCAATATGGCCAATACTTGCCTCATAACCTGCAAATTTACGAAAAAATGTGCAAATTGTGCGAAAAACCAACAATACACTTTAGCGATTTACACAAAATCGGGTAGGTCGGGGAGCGAGAGTTTTGGTTTTCGCTCCCTTTCCTCCCACACCACCGTACGTGCCGTTCGGCATACGGCGGTTTGGCTTGCTTTCAGGGCATTTCAGCCCCCATCTTCCTTTAACTTCTGCTGCCG
>JAFUWD010000101.1 GCA_017483645.1 Muribaculaceae bacterium
AAGGAGTGCCCTATCGGGCAGAAATCTCACAAATCAATTCAAATCTTTATATTTTTCGACATATAAATTTGTTTGATTTGGTTAGATTTGAATGATTTCTCGCCGCAGGCGACTCAAAAAGATGAATCGCTGAATAGTTACAGATGGTATTGAATTTTATAAAAAAAATAAAAATGATATGTCATGTCGTGGTTTTTTTGTAATTTCGTAGGTTGAAAACAAAAAACCATTATTAACTTAAAAACATAGTACTGATGAAAGAAAAAATCAAAGCGTTATTCAGCGAG
The DNA here is from genome assembly GCA_017483645.1 of Muribaculaceae bacterium. GTDB lineage: Bacteria > Bacteroidota > Bacteroidia > Bacteroidales > Muribaculaceae > Sodaliphilus. The sequence continues at coordinate 288 of JAFUWD010000101.1, forward strand.
CGATTTGGGACCGACGGTGTTTTCTATGCCTCGGCCGGGCGTATCAACCTGATAGGTGAGCACACCGACTACAATGGAGGCTTCGTTTTCCCGGGTGCCATTGATAAATATATCATGGCCGAAATCAATGTGAACGGCACCGACCGCGTGCGTGTCTACAGTGCCGACATGGATGCCTATGCCGAGTTCGGCCTCCGCGAGGAGGATGCCCCGGCCGAACAGTGGGCCCGCTACATCTTTGGCGTTTGCCGTGAGACCATCAAGCGCGGTGGCACGGTACGCGGTTTCGACACGGTCTTTGCCGGCAATGTGCCACTGGGTGCAGGCCTGTCGTCGAGCGCCGCACTGGAGTCGTGCTTCGCCTTTGCGCTGAATGACTTGTTCAATGACAACCGGATCGAGAAGTTCGAGCTTGCCAAGATAGGGCAGAGCACCGAGCACAACTACTGCGGTGTGAACTGCGGAATCATGGACCAGTTTGCCTCGGTGTTCGGCAAGAAGGATTGCCTGATTCGCCTCGATTGCCGCTCGCTCGAGTACCAATATTTCCCCTTCAAGGCCGATGGCTACAAGCTGGTGCTGCTCGACAGCAAGGTGAAGCACGAGCTGGTGGACTCGCCCTACAACAAGCGGCGTGAATCGTGTGAGCGCGTGGCCGCCACACTGGGGGTGGAAACCCTGCGCGATGCCGACATGGCCATGCTTGATGCCAAGCGCGACCAAATCAGCGACGAGGACTACAAGCGTGCCCGCTACGTGATCGGTGAAAAACAGCGTGTGCTCGACGTGTGCGACGCACTGGAGCGTGGCGACATGGAAACCGTGGGCCAGCGGATGTACGAGACCCATCACGGCCTCTCGGCCGACTATGAGGTGAGCTGTGAAGAACTCGACCTGCTCAACGACGTCGCACGCGAGTGCGGCGTGACGGGCTCGCGCATCATGGGTGGCGGCTTCGGCGGATGCACCATCAATCTGGTGAAAGACGAACTCTATGACCACTTCATCGCCACAGCCAAGCAGAAATTCAACGCTCAATACGGACACGAGCCCGTGGTGATTGACGTGGTCATCAGCGACGGTGCTCATAAATGCCAGAATTGATGAAAACGAAAATCGACATTGTGCCATCGGAGCGCGGCGACATCACGCTCTACACACTGACCAACGAGCAGGGAGCGCAGGTGCGCCTGTCGTCGGTGGGTGCCGGCATCGTTTCCATTGTTGTGCCCGACCGTGACGGCCACCTGGCCGATGTGGCCCTGGGCTATGCCAATCCTGTGGACTATTTCTACGACGGCCCCTGCGCCGGCAAGACGCCCGGGCGCTACGCCAACCGCATAGCGCGTGGACGTTTCTTCCTTGACGGAGAGTCTTTCCAGCTCAACATCAACAACGGCCCCAACGCCCTGCACGGCGGTCCCGAGGGCTTCGCACAAAAGATTTGGGAATGTGACATGGAAGGCGACACTGTGGTCTTTACGCTCGACAGCCCCGACGGCGATGAGCACTATCCCGGCAACCTCCAAGCCCGCGTGGCCTACACCTGGACCGAGGAAAACGTGCTCAAAATTGAGCTCAGTGCCGTCACCGACCGCAAGACGGTTGTAAACCTGACGAACCACACCTATTTCAATCTGGCCGGTGAAGGCTCGGGCACGGTGCTGGACCACGAGTTGCAGCTGAATTGCAGCCGTTACCTGCCCACCGACGACACCCTCATACCAACCGGTGAGATGGCGCCAGTGGCAGGCACTCCCATGGACTTCATGCAGCCCAAGCGGCTGGGGCAGGACATCAAGCAGGATTTCCCGGCATTGAACTACGGGAAAGGCTACGACAACTGCTGGGTCATTGACGATGCCGAAGGCCAGGTGCGCCTGGCTGCCGTCCTCACCGAGCCCGCAAGCGGCCGAGTGCTTGAGGTGCTTACCGACCAGCCTGCCGCACAGGTCTACACCGGCAACTGGCTTGCCGGGTCGCCAGTGTGCAAGAGTGGACGCTCCTACAATGACTACGACGGCGTGGCCATCGAATGTCAGGGCATGCCCGACGCTCCGAATCACCCCGATTTCCCCTCGCAGGTACTGGATGCCGACGAGGACTACCGCCGGGTGATCTTCTTTGCCTTTAAAACCAAGTAATCAATCACATTATTTATAATACATAAGGAAACGATAATGAAACCAACCTTATTTGTTCTGGCCGCCGGCATGGGAAGCCGTTACGGCGGATTAAAGCAGCTCGATGGCCTGGGCCCGCACGGCGAGACCATCATGGACTATTCAATCTACGATGCCATCCATGCCGGTTTTGGCAAGGTGGTGTTTGTGATCCGAAAAGATTTTGAGGACGATTTCCGCTCGAAAATCCTGTCGAAGTACGAGGGACACATTCCTGTGGAGGTGGTGTTCCAGTCGGTCAACGACTTGCCCGAAGGCTTCGTCTGTCCGCCCGAGCGCGTGAAGCCTTGGGGCACCAACCATGCCTTGCTCATGGGCAAGAACGTCATCAACGAGCCTTTTGCCATCATCAACAGCGACGACTATTACGGCCGTAACAGCTTTGAGGTGATGGCCGCCGAGTTGAGCAATCTGCCCGAGGGAAGCACAGGGCACTACAGCATGGTGGGCTTCAAAGTGGGCAATACCATGAGCGAGAGCGGCACTGTGTCGCGCGGCGTGTGCGAGACTGTCGACGGCAATCTCACGGGTGTGGTGGAGCGTACTGCCATCGGCTTCGATGAGAACCACGACATTGTGTTCACCGATGAGAACGGAACCGTTCAGCATCTCGATTTCGACACGCCCGTGTCGATGAATTTCTGGGGTTTCACACCCGACTACTTCGCTCACAGCGAGGCATTCTTTGTGGAATTCCTGAAAGAAAACCTCAACAAGCCTAAAGCCGAGTTTTTCATCCCCACACTGGTCAACGAATTGGTGCTCAAGGGCCAAGCCGAGTGCCGTGTGCTCACCACCGAGAGCAAGTGGTTCGGGGTGACCTATTCGGCCGACCGTCCGGGAGTGGTCGAAAAATTTGCCCAGTTGCACGCCACCGGCGTCTATCCCGACAAGATGTTCTGATCCCGTTACATTCATTACCGATAGCAAGCAGGGGCACACCGCAAGGCGTGTCCCTGCTCTGCTTATGGATGAAGAATAAAGTTTTTTGCACCGAAAGCCATTTTTGTCGGAAAAAAATGTAATTTTGCAATCAATACACTGTGACCAATAAAACGAGATAATATGGTTTACCTGCTGTTTATTCTGATTTTTGCCGCCAGCTGGTGGGTGCAACATTCACTCACGAGCAAATTTGAAAAGTATTCCCGCATTCCCATCAACGGCAACATGACCGGCAGCGATGTGGCCAGCATGATGCTGAGCCAGCATGGCATTGCCGATGTGGCTGTGACCCATGTGGGCGGTCAGCTCACCGACCATTACAATCCAGCCACACACACTGTGAATTTGAGCGACAACGTCTTCGGAACCAATAGCGTAGCCGCGGCAGCCGTGGCAGCCCACGAGTGCGGCCATGTGATCCAGCATCAAGTGGGCTACAGCATGCTCAAGGTGCGCACCGCCCTGGTGCCTCCGGTGAGCTTTGCTTCGAAGTGGGTGCAATGGGTGCTGCTGGCAGGTGTTCTGCTGGTGGAGGTGTTCCCCGCAGTGCTGTGGGTGGGTATCGGCCTGTTTGCTCTCACCACCTTGTTCAGCGTGGTCACCCTGCCCGTGGAGGTGGATGCCAGCCGCCGGGCCATTGCCTGGCTGGAACATTCGGGCATCACCACAGGCGACACAACGGCCTATGCCAAGGACGCCCTGAAAGCCGCCGCCTATACCTATGTCGTGGCCGCTTTCGGTTCACTGGCCACCTTGCTCTACTACGTGCTCATGGCACTTGGCCGCCGCAATTGACACCGGCATACTCGGTGGGGGTGATTCCGTACTCGCGCGCAAAGCATTTTGAAAAATACGACGGGCTGCTGTAACCCACCTGATACATCACCTCGGCAACCGTGAAGCCTTCATGCTTGAGTAGTGAGGCAGCTCGTTTCATGCGCTGTCGCCGTATGAAACTGACCGGTGCGTCGCCGGTGAGCAGCTTGATTTTCCGGTAAAGTTGCTTGGGCTCCATGCACATCAGTTGGCTCAACTTGTTCACATTGAATTCCTCGCTATGCATGTTCTCGTCGATGAGGGTCACGATGCGCTCCATCAATTGTTCGTCACCGCCCGTCACAGGCTGGCGGTCGGGTGACTGATTCATCTGAGCTATCTTGGTGGCGCTTTCAATGGCTTTCCGCTTATTGAGTAGCTGGACGATGTGCAACTGCAGTTTTCTCAGGTCAAAAGGCTTGGGCATGAACACATCGGCGCCGCTTTGCAGACTTTTCATTTCGGTTTGGCTGTCGTCTTTGGCGGTGAGCATGATGATGGGCGTGATGGCAGTGCTATGGTTGTGGCGGATGGCATGGCAAAGCGACGTTCCGTCCATTCCGGGCATCATTTGGTCGGTTATAATCAGGTCGGGGGTGTGAAGCTCCATCTGGGCTAATGCCTCCTTCCCGCTTGCGGCAGTGGCACAATGGTAGGATGACTGGAGTGCCTGGGTGAGAAAATCAAGTATTTCACGGTTGTCGTCAACTATCAGTACCCATGGCAGGCCGGCAGGCGGTGTGTTCCATTCCTCCTCATGTGCGGCTGGGGCGACGGCATTGAATGGCAGTGTGAACTGCACCGATAATCCATGATTGTTGATTGCCTTTACTTCGCCACCATGCAACTCCACATATTTCTTGACCACCGACAGCCCTATACCCGAGCCATCGTGTGCTCCAGCAGCCATGTAGTAACGATTAAAAATTTTAGTCAGTTCGCTGTCGGGTACACCCGGGCCATTGTCGCTCACTGTCACGGTCACCCGGCCGGGGTGCCCCTCAATGGCCACGTGGATTTCGCCAGAGTCATCGGCCACAAATTTCATGGCGTTTGACAGCAGGTTGCGCATCACAATCTGGAGTTTTGCCACATCCACGTTTATTAAAAACGGTGGTGCGGGTGTGGAGTCAAGTGCGATGGCAATGTGGCGCTGGCTTGCCACCTGTTCGAATTCATCGATGCTGCTGCTTATCAGGGCGTACAAGTCGATGCTTGACGACAGCACCTGATTTTCACTTTCCATCTCCATCTGTTTGGAATCGAGGATGCCGTGTATCAGCTCGTTCAGTCGCAGCGCATGGTTGTGAATGGTTTTGAGATTGCTCCGCAGTTTGGCGTTCGACGTGTCGGAAATCAGCTTGCTCAAGGGCCCTATAATGAGGCTCAATGGCGTTTTTAATTCGTGCGACATGTTGACGAAAAAGTCCATCTTCTGCTGGGTGAGTGTCATGACCCGCTCGCGCTCGCGCTGCGCAAATTGTGCCTTTTCACGACGCCGGTAGCGCTCTATTACCAACCACACCAAGGCTGTTGCTGCCAACATCCAAATCAGCCAAGCCCACCACCGTTGATACCATGGGTACGGCACATGCAGTGTGTAGAGAGTGGATTTGGCATTGTCGGTTCCGGCCACAGTGGAAAAATAAAGCTGATAGGTTCCGGCCGGCAAGTGCGGCAACACGATGCGGTTAGTGCCACTGAGCAACGAATGCCACTCTCCGTCAGCCCCAATCTTGTACCAGAACACCTCTTGATTGCGCCGGCAGTAGTCGAAAGTGGCCAGCTCGATAATAATATCGTCACGTCCGTTGATGTCGATTTCATTGCCGAAGCGTGCCACAATGTGCGGCGCCGTCTCAGCGGCCACGCTGATTGATGAAATGAAAACTCGCGGCAGTACATCGTCCGATACGAGGTCGCGCAGCGATTGCCTGCAGACGACATCCTCGCCTCCCCACAGGATTGTGCCGTCGGCCGCATGATAGGTGCCTGTGGTGAGTGTGGCCGATGGACGGCTATGGGGATGGACAGAACCGTCGATGGTGTCGATATAGAACAGCCCTTGTGAGGTCGACATCCACACGCGTTGTTTTTCATGCACAAAAGCCCAGATTGTGCCATCGGCTACACTGAAGCCGGTGTCGGTGCAAGTGCCCGTGCGAGTGTCAAATCGGAAGAGTCCTCCCTGAACATCGAGCCACAGCGTGCCGTCGACCATGAGCATGTGATTGATGAATTTATTCAGGACACGAGTCACCGCAAGCGTTGTGGTATTGATTGACACCAGCCCCTTGTTGGTGCTTGCCCAGAGCGTTCCTTTGTCATCGGGAAGGAATTGATAAATGGTGTTGACCATTTCATCGGCTTTATACAGAGCGTTGTCGGGCAAGATGAGTTTGCCTTTGGAGGCGAGTAATTCTTTTTTATCGACAACATAGAGCCCACCCATGTAGGTGGCAATCCACAGCCGGCCAGTCGGGTCTTCATAGATGTCGTAGGCCCAGTTGGCATTTCGGCCGTGATGGTCGCTTATCTCAAAATAATCAAAAGCATTCCGCATCCGGTTGAATCGGGCGATGCTGGCATCGGTAGCAATCCAGATTTCATGGTCGCGGTCTTCATAAATGCGCCTTATGATGTTTTTCTTCAGGCCGCTGCCTGTTTTGAACCACTTCACGCCCTGGCGGTCAATGCGCAGCAGTCCATTGTCGCCTCCCAGCCATTGGGTGCCATTGTGGTCAATTATCATTTGGGAAAACACATTTCCATCACGAGAATTGGTAATCCAGGGCAAAGGAGTGATTTCGACCGGGCTCGACACCGGCAGGAATGCCACTCCGCGGTCGGTGGCAATCCACACATTGGCACCGTCAAGGTAGATTTGATGAATCGTGTTGCTCGGCAAGCTGTTCTGTGGAGATGCCGCATCGTGGCAAGTCGTGTGTGAGGTTCCCGTTGACGGGTCAAAGACCGTCAGACCATTCTCTGTGGCAAGAAGCAACAGGCCTGATGCCGCACCCACAATTTGGTTGTAGGTGCCACCGGAGGCCACAGTGGTCAGTGAACCATCGGTGAGGTCGTACCGCGAAAGCCGGTGCTCGGTTCCCAGCCACAGGCATGCCCGCATCGGGTCGTGCATGATTGCGTAGACGTTGTCGGTCACCCCCATGTCATGCAGATGGCCATCGCGGTCAAGGCAAGCCATGCCGCCATGATGGGCGACGTACAGCTTTTCGCCTACAGGCTCAAACGAGAAGATGATGTCGTTGCGCCCGCCTGGCAGTGATTTTTGTTTCCATTTGCCATGCTGAGTGTCCAGCATGAACAAGCCTTGCGACTTGCTGCCCACAAACAGCGTGCCCTGGTGGAAAAACAAGGCGCGAACTTCGCCTGTGGCCGGTGGCGGACCCCAGGGGGTTGTAGGCCGCTCGGTGTGCAGGTCGAGCCACAACAATCCATTGTCACCTCCAGCACACAGTATGTCATTCTCGAGCAAGGTCAGGGCATGATAGTTTCCTTCGGCCAGCCTGCGCAGGTTATATCCGTCGTAACTGAAAATTCCGCGGCGCGTGGCAAGCCACATCATGCCCTGGCTGTCCTTGACGATGCGTTCAACCACGTTGGCCTCATAGGGGAGGTTAATGATGTGGAAACGCATGACAGAATCCATAACGGCGGCATGCCCCGCGCCGGCCGCACACAAGGCTATACAGCTCATCACAATGCGTAGACAGATGGTTCTCATAAGAGCAAAATTAGTGCAAGGTGACCACAGAACAAAATGAAAAATTCAGTTTTTTAAATTTTTATGCCACATCGCCGCCTAATTTATCTGAAATCTGTGAGATTCCACATGTCGTGCCACCTGATTTGCGGACACCCGTCGCTGAAAGTGAGTGGCAGCCACACATATCGCGAGGAAGGCAGGTCGGTTTTCACCCATCGGTCAAACATGGCTACAAACTTACTTGGCCCGCCTGCCACCTGTAGTACAAAAGTGCTTTGAGCATTGAATGTTATTTCAGCGTTTGGACCCACACACGGATTTCCAAGAGATGTCCATGGGCCTTGTATAGAGTCGGCCACTGCCATGTCGGCCTTATTAGGGTCCCAGCCTGAGCATCCCGATGTGAGCAGATAATATTTTCCGTCATATTTGAAAACAGCCGGTGCTTCGCGATACCAGCGCTCAAAGATGGGGATGCATGTAAGGGTGGGAGTCAGGTAGTCGGCCGAGAGCGGATGGATGTGAAGTGTTGCGTTATCATCAGATGAACAAATCTGATAGGCTTGCCCATCATCGTCGACAAACAGTGTCTGGTCGCGACTCATGTGCCCCAAAGGCCGAAAACTGCCCAGATAGCGGAACGGGCCGGTAGGTGATACACTCACTGCTACTCCGCAAGACGCCTTGGTGTAATCGGCACTGTCGATGTGCATCCACATTATAAATTGGCCCGTAGATTCATTGTAAATCACTTTGGGACGTTCCACCACCTGTGATGGATGCAAGTCGTGCAAACTGTCGGTTGGCTCTGCGGCCAGCACAATGCCCTCATAGTGCCAGTTCAGCAAGTCGGTCGATGAGTAACAACTAATCCCTACGACATCTGTACGATAACATTCCCACGTGGCCCATGACGGCAAAGTGGTCCCCCCCTGCTTGTATTCGCCATACCAATAATAAACACCTTGATGATAAAGGATTCCGCCACCATGTGCGTTGATGGCGTTGTCTTGGTCATCGAGCCATGCCTGTCCTGGCTTGAACGTGTCGAGAAACTGCTGTGCTGAGCATGGCGCCATGCCCAATTCAATGACTAATAATGCAATCCATGCTTTGATGAATTTTGTTTTCATGGCTGTTGTTTTGATGGATAAATGGTTGTTCACAATAGATTGTTAACTTCATTAAATCAAAGCAGGGGAGGGGATTAACGACCTCCCTTGCTTTGACAGAACAGATTCTTTTCTTCGATGACGCCCTGGCTTTCATTGCGTGAATGCCTCAAGCGCCTGAGTGGGCTTACCATTGTCGAAGCATCCCTTGTTGTAACCGCCGTTATATCCGGCCGGTGCTTGTGGCTCCCAATAAAAGATTCCCTGCAGGTGACCTGTGGCTTGCCCGCGACTCATCAATGCGGTGATGCATTGCCTGCATGCTTCGGGCTGATCGTAGTCCATGCCGATTTCACATACCATAACTGGAACCCCATACCGTTGATATAATGTGTTGATGTTATTCACGCAAGCATCGATGGTGGCTTGCCAGTTACCCGCATCGGGATAAAGTGACATACCAATCATGTCGAATTTACCTCCAGAATCCCTCAGGTAATCGAAAACCCTTGTGTAAAGTCCCAACTGGTCACCGCTGTCAAGATGCACAATTACTTGCGCTTGAGGAAATATCTCTTTGACAGCATCATAACCAGCACTGGTGAGTTCAGCATAATTGCTGCCGTTGTCCAAATTTCCCATAGGCCACATCATCCCCAATCGCGTTTCATTGCCTATCTGCACCCATTCGGGTTCAATATCATACTGTTTGAGCAGTGAAAGCATTCGCCCCACATGAGCCTTAACAGCGTCGCGCGTTTGTGCCGGCGACAAGGCTGACCATGCCGCCGGAATGGACTGGTGGGCTGGGTCGGCCCAGGTGTCGCTCAAGTGAAAATCAATCATCAGCCTAAGTCCCAGGGAGTGAGCACGACGTGCCTTGACCAATACGTCTTCGATATTATTCCACCTTTCGGCTGGATTTACCCACACACGCAGTCTGATGGCGTTCACGCCACATTCTTCTTTGAGAAGCTGCATGCATTCGGTGGGTATTCCGTTTCCATTGCTGAAAGTTATTCCTTCACTTTCCATCTGAGTGAGCCAGCTCACATCGGCCCCCTTGGCAAAAGTACCTCGTTCGGCAGCGGGCGCAGGATCGGCTTGTCGTGGGTCGGTCACTGGGCTGTCTTGCGTGCAAGCTGGCATCAGCAAAGTCAGTTGCATCAACAATAATATACTTATTATTTTGTTTGTCATGATTTAGAAGTGTTAATTGATTTCGGTTAGTGTGTAGGTGCATTTGCACAAATCGACGGTGAAAGAATAGCTCTTGCCGACAATCCAGCCCGTGGGATTGCCATCGTCCTTTTTACTCCACCGCAAAGTGCCGCCGGCGCAGGTGCCAAACCAGTAGTCCCATGAACCGTTCAACAGGATTTGCACGCCCCAGGGTGTGCTGCCGGTGGCTTTCACAGTGGCACTGTACACACCCGTTTTACCGGCGACGGGAGCCATGTCGGTGACGGTCCAGTCATCGTTGAAGCCGGTGTACGAGACTTGGGTGATGGGCTCGTCCATACCATACCAGTAGGACATCCATCCCAGCGACGCAATCGTCACATAGAGTCCGCGGCCCGGTGCCGTGATGTTGTTGCTGTCATCACCCACGGCAAGCTTCCACTCGGTGGTGCTTGGGTCTTGGTTGATGTGAATCCAGTCTTCAAATTCGCGTGAGAAGTAGTAGCCCCATGAACAGTTGAAATTGACTGCGGCAGCGTAACACAGGTTGTCCTCGTCATAGAGCGTGAGGTACTGGTCGTAATTCCAGGTGTCGTCATTGCCCAGCACGTAAAGAATCGGCGAAACCGGGGCCACGGGGCTTCCACCCTCAGTCACCTGGCAAGTCCATGCTTTGGGGTCCGAGAGGTTGAGCGTAAGCGTTACTTCACCTGCAGCGGGCACACTCACGGTGAATGGCGCGGCAGTTGTCCCGAATGTCACGGCACCGTTCTCCATGCCCATGGCCACCGGCGTTGAAATGGCAGCATCGTCGTCGGTTCCGGTCTGAGCGTTGTATTGCTTTCCGGCACCTGCTATGCTGATGGTGGCATTGCCGGCCTGAGCGGCACGATAGGTGAGCGTCCACGAACCGGTCTTGCGGTCGTAGGTCATGTCGCCTTCGATATCACCACTCACCCGCAGCGACTCGATGTGCAATGCGCTCCATTCCTGCTTGACGGTGTTCACCACAGTATAGTAGCAACCCGCCGGCCCGGGGAACCAGAAATTCCAGTGACTTTCGGCGCTGTCGATGATGAATGGCTTTCCATCGACACCCAGATTGCCCCACAGCACACCATTGCCTTCTTGAAGCCACCAGTTATACCATCCGCTCACACCCATGAAGCCGCAGTAGATACCGTCGGCATCGGGCGATGCAAGGGTCACACCCGTGTCGTTACGTCCGGCGTCGAGCACAAAAGCGGTGGTCATGTCGATGCTATAGGGCGTCACTTCGATGACATACACATTGCTGTAACATGCCGGCACATTATTGGCCAGCACCGAGCGCATGCGGATATAAAGACTGGAGGCCACGTCACTTGGAAGACCACACCGTCCGGCCAATGTGTTGAGCTCGGCTGCGGTGAATTGCATTGACGTGGAGCTCGGCTCAGTGAGGACTTCAAGGGCATTTTCAAAATTCTCATTGCCCGAGAACTGCAAGGTATTGACAACGGTTCCGCGTGGAGCTTGCACACGCTCGTCATTGGTGGTGAGCCGACTGTTGTCGGTCCAGTGTAAGGTCAGTGCGAGACTGCCGGCATTGTCCTTGTCGATGACGACGTTGCCCGACCCGCCAAGCACCACCGGTAGTGCTCCGCCGGTGGTTATCAAGTCACCGTCTTTATCACAAGAGGCGGTGGAAAACAGCACCATGAGCGCTGCAAGTAGAATATGAATTGTCTGTTTCATAATGTTCAGTAGTTATCATTCTTCAGATTAGGGTTGGCCGATAATTCGGCAGTGGGAATCGGGTAGACGTTATATTTGGCATCGGTGGCTCGTCCGTCCACGACTCCACCTTTCCACTGCCACTTGTAACTGCCTCCCGTGAATTGACCATAGCGAATGAGGTCGGTGCGGCGACAACATTCCCAGTAGAGTTCACGTCCCCGCTCATCGAGGATGAATTGAAGGGTGAGCTGCGCTTCATTGATAAGGCCGTCGTTGCCGGCAAATGCTCGGCCACGCACATCGTTTACCGCGGCCAGCGCTTCGGCCCGGGTTGCTCCATTGCCACCTCGCAGCACACTTTCAGCAAGCATGAGTTTCACATCGGCCAGCCTGAAAACGGGAAAATCGATACTGGCTCCCACGGCTCCCGTGTTAGAGGCAGGTTCTCCTGTATCGGTCAGATTAGAGAATTTTTCACCGAAGTAGCCTTGGCTTTGGTCGTCAATGGCCTTGTTGAGCCACTGTTCCTGCCCGTCGGTATAGAACATAAATCGGGAGTCGGTTGTCTCATTGCCGCTGAATAATTCGGGTAGCTCTCCGCGCACTCGGAACATGCCCCATCCCCCGGTAAGACCATATTTAGCCGGGTCTTGTGAACTGGAGTTGCCGCATTGTCCACAGACGATGTAAGTGGTGGCACCCCAACTTACGGTGTGTACGGCATCAACGACAAAGGGGAAAATGATTTCGTTGGTTCGCAGATGATTGTCGGCGTTGAAAAGTTTTCTATAATCACTTTCCAAGGTGTATCCGGCAGCCAGGATTTGCTTGCAGTAAGTAATGCACTCGTCGTAGTGTGCGCCGGCTCCGTAGGTTTCTGCATTGAGATACATTTTGGCGAGCAGGGCCCAAGCGGCGGCTTTTGATGCCCGTCCGTACTCCAGGGTATTGCTTTCGGCAAGGCCATTAGCGACAATGTCTTTCAACTCCTGTTCGATGAAGTCAAATAATTGGGTGCTGGAGTAACATTGGGGCGTATAGGCTCCCACACCCATACTCTCGTCGACAAAAGGTCCCTTTCCGAACAAGTCGAGGACAAAGTAATAGGCCAATGCGCGAAGGAACCGAGCCTCGGCGCGAAATGCGGCCAGGTTTGAGTTCTCACTCACGGCGGCTTCGGTGGCATGGCTCAGAAATTCGTTACATAGCGCTATGCTATAATATGCGCGATAATATGTGTCGGCAACCCAGGGGTCGTTGGCATCCCACATCATGTAGGTGAGTCCTTCAATTTTATCGCCCGAAAGCCATGTTCCGGCCATCTCGTCAGTGGGGGCTTCCTGAAGATTGAAGTATCCTCGCAGGAAATCATAACCATTGTTGCTCGTGATGTCGGCATTGCCTCCACCCTGCTCTTGACCGACGATGACAAAAGATGCGTAGAGTTTTGCCAGAGCCATTTTGTAGCCTTGCTCGCTACCATAGACCACATCAGCTGTAGTCTGGCTTTGGGTTTGTGGTAGCTGATCCAAGTCATTGGTACATGCTGTTAACATGCAGCACACCACTGTGACCAAAAGGAATAATTTATTATTCATAATGTACAAGATTTTAAAATTCAAGACCGATTGTGAGAGAATAAATGCGGGGACGCGGATATACGCTCATGTCGATGCCTCCCTGGTTCTCTGGATCGACACCTTTATAATGAGTGATAGTGAACACATTTTGAACCATCAACGAAGTGTTTACTGACAGCCATTTGCAAACCTTTCCCAAATTGTAAGTCAATTGCAAGTTGTCCATTTTGAGGAACGAAGCGTTTTCAACGTAGTGGTCACTCTCGTGTTGACGTTTCTGAAAATGGGTTGTCAGGTAACTGTTATGTAACCGGTTGAGCTGGTAGTCGTTGTACGACATGGTTTCCCATGCGCCAGTGTTCATGGCCATGCCGTTATACAGGTAATTACCAATGTTGGCTCGCAGTGAAGTGCTCAGTGTGAGTCGATTCCAGCGTAGAGAAGTGGAGAATCCCAAGATCCAGTCGGGGGCAGGTGAATGATAATGGTATAGGTCGTTTGAGTCGACCGTGCCATCGCCGTTCAGGTCGGCATACAGACCCTCGATGGGCATGCCCTGTTCATCGTATATTTGCTTATAGACGTAGTAACTATAGGGTTTGTATCCTTCAGAAAGCACTTGTACGTAGTGCGACTCGATGGCTCCGGCCGGAGTGTTGGGCGATTGTGACTTGTCGTTGAGCCGGAGGTTGGTGATTTTGTTGTGCTGATAAGTAGCATTGGCACTCAGATTCCATTCCCAATCTTCGGCTTTGATGGGTGTAGCCGACAAAGAGATTTCCACGCCGTGGCTGTTAATGTTTCCCACGTTGCTCAGCATCTGCTTGTTGAAGTTGGTGCCTGCCGCCACCGGCACGATAGCCAGCAAGTCCTCGGTCTTGCGGTTATAGTAGTCGATTGATCCGGTGATTCGGTCATCGGCAAATCCAAAGTCGAGTCCTGCATTCCAAGATTTGGTGGTTTCCCATGTGAGGTCGCTGTTGTAGGCCGATGGGCGATAGGTGTGGATGGGCATGCCGCCAAACATATAGTACGCACCTGCCTGACTCTCGGTGTATAAAGGCAGGTAGCTGTAATTGGCGATGCCGTCTTGCTGTCCGGTCACACCATAGCTTATCCTGGCCTTGAGGGTACTGAAGGCTGGTTTCAAGGCGCTGAAGAACGACTCGTCAGAAACTCTCCAGCCTAAAGCCACCGATGGAAACAACCCCCATCGATGCCCTTTACCGAATCGTGACGAGCCATCGCGCCGCACGCTGGCCGAGAGCAGATATTTTCCGGCATAGCTATAGTTGAAACGTCCGTAATAGGATAGAAGCACATGCCTTTGGTCGTCGGCTGCCGCCGAGGCTTGCATTTCGGCGGGTGTCATGTCATTGAGTTCCACATAGGCAGCGTTTGTGTATTTCCAGAATTGATAGTCATAACCAGCTGTCAGTTCCACGTTGCTATTGATTTGTTCGAAATTCTTCGAATAATTCAGATAGATGGTGAGCAACCGGTTGTTGTTCTTCTGGGGTCCATAATTGTAGTTGCGTCCGCCTGTGTTGTAATACTGGTAGGCTTCATGTGGCACAAAGATTTTGCCTTTACCTTTAGAGTAATCGTAACCCAGCGTGAGGTGAGCGTGGAGCTCGGGGAGAAAATGCAGTTTATAGTCGGCATCGAAACTGCCCACAACCCGATATACATCGCTGGTCGATGTATAGTTTTTCAGCAGTCCAACCGGGTTGCCGGTGGCACCCGTGATGGGCACACCATTGGCATCGGCTGCCTCATAATAGCCCAGAAACGACTCATTGCCAGAGTAGATGGGACTGCAGGGATTGTGGGTGGCACCGCCCCAAATGGCATTGGTGTTGGCAAACCGCGTGTCGCTGTAAGTACCCTTCATGTTTATGTTGAGTTTCAAGTGGTTGTCGAAAAGGTTTGGACTCAACGACAGGCTTGCAGTGTAACGTGTCATGTTGTCGGTCTTGAGAATACCGTCTTGATTGCTGTAGCCCAATGACAAGCGATAGGGCAGGGTGCCCAGCATCGTACCAGCGATGCCCAGGTTGTTATCAGTGCCAAAGGCCGTTTTGTAGATTTCTTTATTCCAATCGGTGTCCACGTTGTCATTGAGCAGCGATTTTTGGCGTTCAGTGCCTTGGGCGTTGACCAAGTCGTACATTTGTGCCCTTGAAATCATGTCGGCGGTCTTGGTCCGTGTCTGCAGTGAGTTGGTTGTTGAAAAAGTGATGCGGGGACGTTTTGAATCAACGCCTTTTTTGGTGGTGATAATGATGACACCGTTAGAAGCGCGCGATCCATAAATTGCGGTTGATGATGCGTCCTTTAAAATAGTCATGTCCTCGATGTCGTTGGGGTTGATGAGGCTCAGAAAGTTTCCACTTCCACTCACACTTCCTCCCACCTCCATGGGAACACCATCGAGCACAATGAGAGGGTCGTTCGATGCATTGAGTGATGCGCCACCACGGATGCGGATGGTGCTTCCGGCTGAAGGCGACCCCCCACCGTTCACAATTTGCACGCCACTTACTTTCCCGTTGATAAGTTGCTCGGGCGAGTTGATGACGCCTTGATTGAAATCCTTGCTGCTGATATTCGAAACGGCGCCGGTCAGGTCGCTCTTCCGGCGCACGCCGTAACCGATGACCACCATCTCTTGCAGCACATTGTCGTCGGGGCTCATCTTAATAGTCATAGAGCCTGAAGCGGGAATGTGTGCGGTTGTTGTTTTGTAGCCCACATAAGTGACCTGCAACTCTGAAACAGAATTGGTCACAGTGAGGTTGAATGTTCCGTCGAAATCGGTAATCACGCCCATGGTCTGCCCGATGGCGGTGACGGATGCTCCTATCAGAGGCTCTTCGTTTTCGTCGACCACGGTGCCGGTCACTGTCTTTGTCGGTTGCGCCCAGGCTGCCACATGCAGCATAATGAGGCCCCCCAACAGCAGCCACAGGCGGCAGGATGTTTTCTTTAGTCTGTAATGCATGGTTGAAGTGTTTTTTAAGGTTGAATAAACATGTTGCAAAATTACTGAGATGGGCAGGCTGTGGCAAGCGCAAAACGGACAAAGGGTTGTTCAGTTTGGACAAAGTGGAGGTCTTGGCAAATTAGTTGGGCGCAATTGTATGCCATTTTGGGAAAAATGCGTATCTTTGCCTATGATTTAGAACACTTAATAACTCTGTAATCTTTTAGATATTGTGAAACCATCGATTCCTAAAGGTACCCGAGATTTTTCGCCCATAGAAATGGCGAAGCGCAACTATATTTTCGATACCATCAAGCAGGTGTTTCTGCTTTATGGCTTTCAACAGATAGAGACACCGGCGCTGGAGAACTTGTCGACGCTGATGGGCAAATATGGCGAGGAAGGCGACAAATTGCTGTTCAAGATTCTCAACAGCGGCGACTTCCTTAAAGATGCCCCTGCCGAATTGCTTGATGAACGCGACTCGCTGCACCTGACAAATAAAATCAGTGAGAAAGGTCTTCGATATGACCTGACGGTGCCTTTCGCCCGCTTCGTCGTGCAGCACCGCAACGACTTGCAGATGCCTTTCAAGCGCTATCAGATTCAACCGGTGTGGCGCGCCGACCGTCCTCAACGCGGCCGTTACCGTGAGTTCTATCAATGTGACGCCGATGTGGTGGGCAGTGATTCGTTGCTCAACGAGGTGGAGCTGGTGTCGATGATTGACGACGTGTTTTGCCGATTGGGAATCAATATTGTGGTGAAACTCAACAACCGAAAGATTTTGAGCGGCATTGCCGAGGTTATCGGTGCGCCCGACAAGATTGTGGACATCACTGTGGCCATCGACAAGATGGAAAAAATCGGGCTCGACAATGTGAACGCTGAGCTTCGCGAAAAAGGGCTTCCCGACGAGGCGGTTGCCACGCTGCAGCCCTTGCTCACCCTGAGTGGCAGCAATGCCGAGAAGATGGATGCGCTGCGCCAGATGCTCCAAGGCAGTGAGGTGGGGCAGAAGGGTATCGATGAAATGAGCTATGTGCTTGAGCATGTGGCCTCTTTGGGGTTGAAAGCTCAAGTAGAACTTGATGTGTCGCTTGCCCGTGGGCTGAATTACTACACCGGTACCATAGTCGAGGTGAAAGCGCGTGATGTGGAGATGGGCAGTATCACAGGCGGTGGCCGCTACGACAACCTCACGGGCGTGTTCGGCATGCCAGGGCTTTCGGGTGTGGGCATCAGTTTTGGTGCCGACCGCATTTATGATGTTCTCAACACGCTCGATCTCTATCCGGCTTCGCTCATCGCGTCGGCCCGCGTGTTGTTCATCAATTTCGGGGAACGCGAGGCCGCCGCTTCGCTGGCCATCATCAAGCGGTTGCGTGCTGCCGGAATCTCGGCAGAGCAATATCCCGACGCAGCCAAGATGAAGAAACAGATGAACTATGCCAACGACCGCCATTTCCCCTTTGTGGCCATAGTGGGCGAGAGCGAGCTTGCCGATGGCACCGTGTCTCTGAAAGACATGGGCACCGGCGAGCAGTCAACCCTCACAATCGAACAACTGGTGGAGCGCCTTCGTTAATCACCTGAATTTAAAAACTCAGCACAAGAAGTCATGGCAGGCAATGTAGATAGCATGTACAGGCAACTCATGCAATTGCCACTTTTTCAGGGTGTCAGCTATGAGCAGCTGTCGCTGCTCATAGAGAAACTGCCGTTTCATTTTCTCAAGTTTGCCGACGGTGAGCAAATCATCGCCGCCGGCGAGCGCTGCACTCATCTGCGCTTTGTAGTTTCGGGCAGCGTGATGCTCACGACCCGGCTCACGCATTTGAATGTGGAGTTGTCGCAGACGCTCGCCGCACCCAATGTGCTGGCGCCCGAATTTCTCTTTGGCCGCGACACTGCCTATCCTTTCAGTGCCACGGCATGCGGCACCGCCGGCATCCTCCAGCTTGTGAAAAGCGACTATGTGAAGATGCTCCAGGCCGACAAGGTGTTTCTGTTCAATATCCTCAACTGCCTGTCGTTGCACAGCCAGCGGTTCAGCGGAAGCCTTGCTGCCGTGAAAGATGGCTCGGTGGCCGAGCGCCTTGCCTTTTTCATTCAGGGCATGGTGGCTGCCGGGGCCACTCGTGTGGAGCTTCGCTTTGTTCAGAAAGACCTCTGCACTTTGCTTGGAGCCCAGCGTGCCACCTTGCTGCGTGCCCTCGAACGCCTTGCGGGCCGTGGACTGCTTCGCCATGGTCCCTCCGGCATTGTTGTTGATGACGTGCGTTCTCTGTTGCAGGCGGTCAAATAGGGCACAATTGTTTTTCACTTTTGTAAAAAATCCATTCTCATGTCAAAAATCACACATATCACTCGCGGCACCTGCTCCACTCAGATTGATGTGGATGTGCAGGACGGCGTGATTCGCAGCGTGGTCTTCACCGGCGGCTGCAACGGAAATCTGCAGGGCGTCTCACGCCTGGTAACCGGGATGCAGGCCACCGAGGCCATCAAGCGTCTGGAAGGCATCCGCTGCGGCTACAAGAACACTTCGTGTCCCGACCAGCTGGCGCAGGCCCTGCGCAAGGCGCTTGACCAGTAACCGCCCGCTTTGTCATGGCCAGTCACAACACATTGGGGGCCGAGGGCGAGCGAATGGCGTGTGAGTTCCTGATTACCCAGGGCTTCGTCATTCGTGAGACCAACTGGCGGCTCAACCACCTGGAAATCGACATCGTGGCCGAACGCCCCGGTGAGGGTGTGCTGCACATCGTGGAGGTGAAGACGCGCAGTGACGATGCCCATTTCGACCCCATGAAAGCCATCGGCCGCAAGAAAATCATGAATTTGGTGAACGCCGCCAGCGGGTATGTGCGCCATTACCGCCTGCCCATGGGCGTGCAGTACGACGTGGTGCTGGTGATAGGTCGTGGCCCGGAGAATGCCCGCCTGTCGTTTTTCCCCAACGCGTTCCGTCCGCCGCTTCGCACCTATTGACTTTCAGCGATATCCGTTAAAGGTTCTGCCGGGTGTGGCTCCCCCCGCTGCACATTGTTAATAACTTTTGTGGTGTGAGGGTTGCCGTGGTGTGAAAATTGATGTACCTTTACAATCGTTTTTCAACCACTAAAATTTCAAAGAAATCAATGATACCCTTCACTCACCTTCACGTTCACTCACAGTACTCCATTCTCGACGGTCAGGCGTCAATCAAGGCGCTGGTGGACAAGGCCGTGGCCGACGGCATGCGGGGCATGGCGTTGACCGACCACGGCAACATGTTCGGCGTCAAAGAGTTTCACGACTATGTGAGCAAAATCAACAAGGACAAGCCGGCCGAAGAGCGCTTCAAGCCCATATTCGGATGCGAGGTGTATGTGGCCGAGGGCGACCTGCACGAGCATATCGACAAGCGCGACACGGGTCGCCACCTGATTCTGCTTGCCAAAAACCAGGCGGGCTACAAGAATCTGATTAAAATCGTGTCGAAAGCCTGGACCGAGGGTTTCTATTCACATCCGCGCACCGACAAGCACGAGCTGGAGGCTCACCACGAGGGCATTATCTGCTGCTCGGCGTGCTTGGGTGGCGAGGTGCCTCGGCTGATTATGAACGGCGAGTTGACACGTGTGCGTGAGGCTGTGGCATGGTACAAGCGGGTGTTCGGCGACGATTATTATCTGGAGCTGCAGCGCCACAAGGCCACGGTGGCCCGTGCCAATCACGAGACCTACGGCCATCAGGTGGAGGTGAACAAGGTGCTGATGGGACTGTCGCAGGAGATGGGGGTGAAATTGATTTGCACCAATGACGTTCATTTTGTCAATGAAGACGATGCCGATGCCCACGAGCGGCTGATTTGCGTGTCGACCGGGAAGAAGATGACCGACGACAACCTGATGATGTACTCCAAGCAGGAATGGTTCAAGACCACAGCCGAGATGAACCAGCTGTTCGCCGATGTGCCCGAGGCGCTGGCCACGACAAGCGAAATCCTCGACAAGGTGGAAGTCTACAGTATCGACCATGCTCCCATTTTGCCCTACTTTCCGCTTCCCGCGGGCTTTGACACCGAGGACGATTATTTGCGTTATCTGGTTTATGAGGGCGCCAAAGAGCGTTGGCCCGATTTGGACGAGGAACACCGCGAGCGGTTGGACTTTGAGTTGGAAACCATCAAGAACATGGGTTTCCCCGGCTATTTCCTGATTGTGCAGGACTACATCAAGGCGGCTCCCTCGCTGGGCTGCTCGGTGGGCCCGGGGCGTGGCTCGGCGGCTGGCTCGGCGGTGGCCTATTGCCTGGGCATCACGAAAATCGACCCCATCAAGTACGACCTGCTGTTTGAGCGTTTTCTCAATCCCGACCGCATCTCGTTGCCCGATATTGATGTCGACTTCGACGATGACGGACGCGCCAAGGTGCTTCAGTACGTCACCGAAAAATATGGCGCCGACAAGGTGGCACACATCATCACCTACGGCACGATGGCGGCCAAGTCGGCCATCAAGGACGTGGCCCGTGTGGAGGACTTGTCCATCCCCGAGAGCAACCGGCTGGCGGGCTTCATCCCCTCACGCCCCAATGATATGCCCGACGAGAAGCCCGGCAAGAAGATGAAAATCAGCATCCACAATTGTCTGAAGGCCTTCCCCGCCTTTGCAGCCGAACTGAAGAACGATGACCCCAGGGTGGGCGAGACCATCCGCTTTGCCGAGAAGCTCGAGGGCAACGTGCGCAATGTGGGCGTGCATGCCTGCGGCGTGATTATCGGGCGCGACCCCATCACCGACTGGGTGCCTGTGAGCACGGCCTACGACAGCGACGGCGAGCGAATGATTGTCACCCAGTACGAGGGCAGCGTCATCGAGTCGACGGGGCTTATCAAGATGGACTTTCTGGGGCTGAAAACCTTGTCAATCATCAAGGAGGCGCTGGAGAATATCAAGGCCACCCGCGGCCTTGACATAGACATAGAAAAGATTCCCATCGACGACCCCAAAACCTATCAGCTTTATTGTGAGGGACGCACCACGGGCACCTTCCAGTTCGAGTCGCCCGGTATGCAAAAGTATCTGATGGAGCTTCATCCCGGCACCTTCGAGGACCTAATCGCCATGAACGCCCTGTATCGTCCGGGCCCGATGGACTACATACCCCAGTTCATTGCCCGCAAGAAGGGCGATGAGCCCATCGTTTACGACATTCCCTGCATGGAAAAATACCTAAAGGACACCTACGGCATTACCGTCTATCAAGAGCAGGTGATGTTGCTCTCGCGCCAGCTTGCCGGCTTCACTCGCGGCCAAAGCGACACCTTGCGCAAGGCCATGGGCAAGAAGCAAATCGACAAGATGAACCACCTGGAGGGGCTGTTCTACGAGGGCGGAGAGAAAAACGGTTACGACCGCAAAACGCTCAACAAAATTTGGGAAGACTGGAAAAAATTCGCTTCCTATGCCTTCAATAAATCGCATGCCACCTGCTACAGCTGGGTGGCCTATCAAACGGCCTATCTCAAAGCCAATTACCCCAGCGAGTATATGGCCGCTGTGCTGAGCCGCAACTTGAACGACGTGGAGAAATTGTCGAAGTTCATGGACGAGTGCAAGTCGATGGGCATCAAGGTGAAGGGCCCCGACATCAATGAGAGCTTCAAGGCTTTCAGCGCCAATGCGAAGGGCGACATCCGTTTTGGCCTGGGAGGCATCAAGGGGCTGGGCTCGAACGCTGTGGATGCCATCATCGCCGAGCGACAGAAAAACGGCCCCTTCCGCGACATCTTCGATGTGGTGGAGCGCGTGAACCTCAGCTCGTGCAACCGCAAGGCCATCGAGTCGCTGGCGCTGGCAGGCGCCTTCGACAGCCTGGGAGGCATCAGCCGCGAGGCCTTTTTTGAGAAAAATGCCCGCGACGAGGCTTTCAGCGATGTGCTGGTGCGCTTCGGCCAGCGCTATCAGGCCGGCCAGGCATCGATGCAGAACTCACTGTTCGGCGGCATGGCCGACGTGGAGATTGCCAAGCCCGTGATTCCCGCCGCACAGCCCTGGAGCGCCCTGGAGCGCCTGGGCAAAGAGCGCGAGCTGGTGGGTATGTACCTCTCGGCGCATCCGCTCGACCCCTATTATCTGGAAGTCACCTACGGCTGCAACACCCCGCTGGCCGATGTCAACGAGAACGACGCCCAGGATGGCCGCGAAATGGTGATGGGAGGCCTCGTGACGGGTTTTGAGGAGAAGACCACCAGCACCGGCCGCCAGTTCGGCATCCTCAAGCTCGAGGACTACACCGGCAGCTGCGCCATCAGGCTTTTCGGTCACAACTACATCGACTTCAAGAAATTCGGTGTCGTGGGGCTCCCCATTATAGTTCACGCCAAATACGAGAAAGACCGCTTCAAGGACCGCATCAATCTCAACGTCAAGCTCATTGAGCTGCTCGAGGACAAGAAGGGCAAAATGCTCCACTCGCTGCTCGTGAAGGTCGACGACCGCGACCTCGAGAAACTGTCCTTTCTCAAGCTCCACATGAACCAGGGCCGGACAAATCCTGTGACGCTCTATTTCCGCGTGCACGACACCGTGGGCGGACAGATGGTGAACCTCGTTTCCAAGCAGCGCCTGGCGCTCAGCCGCCAGCTCATCGATGAGCTCAAAGAGCAAGAAGTGGACTTCATCATCAACTATGAGCCCTGAAAGGCGCCGGCAGGCTTGCACGGAACCCGAAATTAACCTATATTTGTAATCAATATAATCATCACTAAAAACGAAAGAAATGGCTTATATTTTCAACGACGAGAATTTCAAAGAAGAATTGGCTTCGGGCAAGCCGTTAGTAGTGGACTTCTGGGCAGAATGGTGCGGCCCGTGCAAGCGCCTGGCCCCCATCGTGGAGGAGCTTGCCGAGGCCTATCAGGGCCGTGTCCTCATCGGGAAATACGACGTGGACGAGGCCGGCGACCTGCCCGTGGACTATGGTGTGCGCAACATTCCCACCCTCTTGTTTTTCAAGGGCGGGCAGCTCGTTGACCGCGCTGTGGGCGCCATGCCCCGCGAGGCCCTCGCCGCCAAAATCGACGCCCTGCTCTGAGGCTCGTCAAGTGAGTCTTTGCCAGAACATCCCCGCCCGGCGGCCCCATGCAAGGGCAGCCCGGCGGGGATGTTTATGGCCCGCGGCGCGGAAGGGTGGCTCAGATGGTGACTTGCCGGGCCGTGACCTGCTCGTTGACAAAGATGCTGGCCATGGTGGAGAATTTCTGGGCGTCGTCGGTGGTGAGGTAGCGGCAGGTGCCGCCGCGGGTGCACCGCCGGGCCATGTCCGGGTGGCGCTTGAGGTAGTCGTCGAGACTGTGGCCCACAATGCGCCCTTGCTCCACAATGTGGACGCCCTGCGGCATGTAGAGCCGGATTTTGTCGATGAGCAGCGGGTAGTGGGTGCATCCCAGAATCACGGTGTCGATGTCGGGACACTGGCCGATGAGGGCGTCAATGTCCTTTTTGACGAAATAGTCGGCTCCCGGCCCGTCGCTCTCTTGGTTCTCGACCAGCGGCACCCACATGGGGCAGGCATGGCCGTAGACCGTGAAGTGGGGGTAGAGGTGGGCCATCTCGATGTCGTAGCTGCCGCGTTGAATGGTGCCCGGCGTGCCGAACACGCCGATATGGCGG
>JAFUWD010000058.1 GCA_017483645.1 Muribaculaceae bacterium
ACCAGTGTGCTGCGCGATGTGTTCAAGGAAATCGACGCGCTGGAGAAGACGCACATGGACGTGCAGCGTTTCACCCATGCTGAGGACAACTACGGCCCCTGGTCGCTGGCTTTGCTGGCCCTGCTGGTGCTGTCGTTGCTGGTGCGCTACACAGTGCTGCGTCATACGCCATAACTAAATGAAACGAATGATTATTTGATGAAAAGTTGAAGCATGTTTACATTTGCTCACCCACAATATTTGTATCTGTTGCTGCTGCTGCCGGTGGTGGTGGTTCTGTTTTGGCTGGCCCGCGCCTCGCGCCGCCGGCAGTTGCAGCGTTTCGGCCGTGACGAGGTGCTCGCCCCGCTCATGCCCGACGTGTCGCCCTATAAGCCCTGGCTGCGGTTAGGGCTGGAGCTGGTGCTGCTGGCATTGGTCATTGTGGTGCTGGCGCGGCCGCGTGCCGGTGCGTCGAAAACCACCTCGCGGGTTCACGGCATCGAGGTGATGGTAGCCGTGGACGTGTCGAATTCGATGAACGCCTCCACTACCGACAATCCGCAAGATGTGTCGCGCCTGCAGCGTGCCAAGATGATATTGGAAAAACTCATCGACCGCCTGCAGGGCGACAAGATGGGTCTCATCGTTTTCGCCGGCAATGCCTATATGCAGATGCCTATCACGGGCGACGCTGCCGCGGCCAAGTTGTTTTTGAACGGCATCAACACCGGAATGGCCCCCACGCAGGGCACTGCCATCGGGGCTGCCGTGAACATGGCTGTGAACTCCTTCTCGCAGAGCAAGAAATCACAAAAGGCGGTCATTGTCATCACCGATGGTGAAAACTTTGAGGATGACGCCGTGGGGGCGGCCCGCGAGGCGCAAAAGCAAGGCATCCAGGTGGATGTGATAGGCGTGGGCTCGGAGCATGGCGCCCCCATTCCCATGCCCGACGGCAGCGGCTACCTCACCGACGATGAGGGCCAACCCGTCACCACCTATCTTAACGAGCAAATGGCGCAGGAGATTGCCCAGGCCGGCCGTGGCGTGTATGTGAACGGCAATGCCACCGATGCCGTCGACACGCTGCACGACACACTCGACAAGCTGGCCAAGAGCGACCTGGCCACCATCAGCTACACCCAGCACGACGAGCAGTTCCCCGTCTTTGCATGGATAGCGCTGGCGGTGCTGCTCGCACTCATCCTGCTCATGGAGCGCAAGAATCCGTGGCTCGAAAAGTTTAATTTCTTTACCCGCGAAAAAAATGAAGAAACACTATAAAACCGTTGTGTGCTTGGTCGCCGTTGTGGCCGCCCTGCTCTGGGTGTCGCAGCCTGCGACGGGCCAGGAGGTCCCCACAGTGAAGAAAGAGCGGAACCACATCCGCAGCGGCAATAAATTGTACAACGCCAAGCGTTTTGCCGAGGCCGAGGTGGAATACCGCAAGGCCATCGAGGCCAATCCGCAGTCGGGGGCCGGTCAGTTCAACCTGGCCACGTCACTGATGCGGCAGGGTAGTGCCACGTCGCAAAACGACGACAAGAACAACCCCATGACGCAGGCCGAAGGCATCTTGCAGAATCTGATCAAAACCACGCCCAGCCGTGACTTGCAGTCCAAGGCTTTTTACGACTTGGGCAACATCGCATACGCCCGTCAGCAGTATGACCAGGCCGTGGAGCATTACAAAAACGCATTGCGCCGGAATCCCAACGACGACCAAGCCCGCGACAACCTGCGTCTGGCCCAGCTGAAGCTCAAGGAGCAACAGCAGAACCAAGACAAGAACCAAGACAAGAATCAGGACAAAAATCAGGACAAGGACAAGCAAGACCAAAACAAAGACCAGCAAAACAAAGACCAGCAAAACAAAGATAAGGACCAGCAAGACAAGCAGAATCAGGATAAACAGAATCAGGATAAACAGAATCAGGAAAAGCAAAACCAGCAACAACAGCAGGGCGGCATGAGCCAGCAAAATGTGGAGCAGGTGCTCAAGGCCATGCAAGACCAGGAGCGCGCCACGCAGCAGAAGGTGAGTGCCGAGCAAGCGCGGCAGCAACGCGCCGAGCGGGCACGCACCAACCGTAAATGGTAGAAAAAACTTGACAACTGAAAAGGGAAATGAACAGATTAAGAAAACTACATATCCGAGCCTTGGCACTAACGATGATGGCCGTGCTGGCGGCGACGACGCAGGCGGCTGTGTCGTTCACCGTGCAGGCTCCGCGCCAGGTGGTGGAGGGCAACAAATTCAATGTGACTTTTGTGCTTGAGAATGCCGAGGGCAGCGGCTTTGTGGCTCCCGAGGTGAGTGGCGCCACAAAAATCTATGGCCCGGCACTGTCCACCTCCTACAGTTCGTCGTGGGTTAATGGCAAGACCTCGAAGAGTTCGTCGCAAGAGTACACCATGATATACAAGGCGTCGCACACCGGCAAGTGCACCGTGGGCAGCGCCAGCATCACCGTGGGCGGACAGCGCATGACCACCAAGCCCTTCACCGTGGAGGTGCTTCCTCCCGACCAGGCTGAGGCGCGTGAGCGTCAGCAGCGCAGCCAGGTGCAGTACGACGACCCCATGACGCAAAGCGCCGACAAGGCGGTGGGTGCCAACGACCTGTTTGTGCGCATCGAGATGTCGAAACCGCGTGTCTACGAGCAGCAGGCAGTGGTGTGTACCATCAAACTCTACACCAAGTATCAGGTGTCGCAGTTCATCCCCACGTTGCAGCCTTCGTTCGATGGTTTTCTCATCGAGGAAATCCCCATGCAGCCCAGCCTGAACAATGTGGAGCACGTCAACGGGCAGAATTACATGGTGGCTGTGCTCAAAAAATGCCTGCTCTATCCACAGCAGTCGGGCAAGCTCACCATCACATCGGGCAACTATGATGTGAATGTGGTGCAGTATGAACAGTTCCGCACCCCCTTCGGCACCATGCAGCAGCCGGTGGAGCGCAAGTTACAAGTGAAGTCGAACCAGGCCACGGTCAACATTCTTCCCCTTCCCGAGCCGAAGCCGGCATCGTTCACGGGTGCCGTGGGCAAGTTCAACGTGACCACTGCGCTCAAGCCCGCCACCCTCAAGACTTATCAGGCAGCCACCTACAGCTATGTCATCAGCGGGTCGGGTAACATCAAGTACATCAAGGCCCCGTCGGTAGCCTTCCCGTCGCAATTCGACGTCTACGACCCCAAGAACAATGTTTCGGTGAATGCCGGTGGCGGCGACATGAGTGGCACGGTGACCATCGACTATACATTCATCCCGCAGTATGCCGGCGATTTCGACATTCCCGCGGCTGAATTTACTTATTTTGACCCCGATGCCGGTCGCTACGAAACGATTCCTGTTGCCGGACGCCATCTCACTGTGGCCAAGGGCGAGGGCACTCCGAGCAACCACTATCGGCTCAAAAACATGGACATCCGGCACATCAAGACCGGTGACCTGCACCAGCAGCACGCACAGCATTACATGGTGGGCAACTGGAGCTACTGGTTGTGGTACTTGTTGCCGTTGCTGGTCATGGCAGGGCTGATGGCCTATTATCGCAAGCAAATCAAGGAGCGTGCCAACGTGAACCTGATGCGCACCAAGCGCGCCAGCAAGGTGGCCACCAAGCGCCTGAAAAATGCGCGCGCACTGGCTGCGAAGGGCGACCGCACGGCGTTCTATGCCGAGCTGCTCACCGCCGCTTGGGGCTATCTGAGCGACAAACTCACCATTCCCGTGAGTGAGTTGAGCAAGGACAACATCGCCACCGAGCTCGAGACCTACGGAGTAGATCAGGAGTTGCGCGAGCGCACGCTGCGCCTGCTCGACGATGCCGAGTTTGCCCAATATGCGCCCGAGCTGGCCTCGCAGCCCATGGAGCAAGTGCTCGACGAGGCCGCGACCGTGATCGACAGCCTGGAAAAAGTGAAAAAAGCAAAACATCCCATGTCATGAAAAGTAAAACGCTCTATTTGATACTCTTGCTCATGCTGGCGGCGGTGCCGGTGCTGGCGGCCGACGGTGCCGCCACGGCGGCGCGTGCGTCGCAGGCCTACGACAAGGAACTCTATAACGAGGCGCTCAAACTCTATCGGCAGGCCGAGAAGGAAAGCGGCACCTCGTCGATGCTGTGCTACAACATGGGCAACACCTGCTACCGCCTCAAGGACAATGCCCATGCCATCCTTTACTATGAGCGCGCCCTGCTGCTCGACCCGTCGAATGGCGATGCACGTTTCAATTTGGAGTTTGTGCGTGAAAAGGCGCAAATCAACGACACCAGCGGCGACTCATTCTTCACCGACTGGTTGGGCGGGGTGGTGAGCCGCTTGTCGAGCAACACATGGGCCACGGTGGGCATTGTCGCTTTCATCGCCATGCTGCTCCTGGCTGCCGTTTACCTGTTTTTCGACCATGTGCTGCTGCGAAAAGTGGGATTTTTCGGAGCCATCGCCATGCTGGTGGTGACACTTGTGGCCAATGCCTGCGCCTACCATATGCACAGCAAGGCCGTGGACCGCAGTGACGCCATCGTCACCGCCGAACGCGCCACCCTCAGCACCTCGCCGCGCGTACCCAAGGACAAGACCGAGGAAGCCATGACCCTGGGTGCCGGCCACAAGGTGCAGATAATGGACTCGGTGACTAATGCCGGAACACGCTGGCTCGATGTGCGCACCCCCGACGGCCAGCGGGCATGGATCAGCGCGCAGGATGTGGAAGTGATTTAACCTGAACGCCTCAGCTTCCCCATGATTGAGTTCCTCAACGATATCGACGCTCAAGCCTTTGGCGCCATCAATGTGTGCCACGGGGTGTACGTCGATAATTTCATGTGGCTGGTGACCAATCGTCTGGCTTGGGCGCTGATGATGGGTGCCCTTGTGCTGATGCTGGCCCGCAAGGGCTGGCGGTGTGCGCTGCTGGTATTGGCGGCCCTTGTGCTGACGGTGCTGCTGGCCGACCAAGTGTCGTCGTCGCTCATCAAGCACGTCGTGGAGCGCTTGCGCCCCTCGCACAACCCGTCGTTGGCCGACACCATCCACATCGTGCGCCACTACCACGGGGGACTTTACGGCTTTGTGTCGAGCCATGCTGCCAATTCTGTGGCAGCGGGGCTGCTGCTGGGCCTGATGATGCGCGACCGCGTGGTGCTCACTATCATGATGTGCTGGGCACTGCTGCAGTGTTACAGCCGCGTGTATCTGGGTGTTCATTATCCCGGCGACATCTTGGGCGGTCTTCTCGTGGGTGCCGCTGCCGCCGTGCTCGTCTACGTGCCCTGGCGCTGGCTCAGCAGCCGTTACGCGCCGCTGCTTCCCCAGCGTCTCGACCGTCATCTGGTGGCCGGCTCGGTGGGGCTGACGCTGCTGGTAGTGGGCGTGGCAGCCATTTTCATATAACGTGAATACATCAATCATAACATCGACAACGATATGCCAAGAACCATTACATTCAATCAACTGCGGGCCATCAAGGCCCAGCTGCCCGAAGGCTCCATTCACGAGATTGCCAAGCGCCTGAACATGAATGTGCAGAGTGTGCGCAACTACTTCGGCGGCAGCAACTACGACACCGGCGAGATGCAGGGTGTGCACATCGAACCCGGGCCCGGTGGCGGCTTCGTCACGCTCGACGACCCCACCATCCTCGACATGGCCCTCGAAATCCTCGACCAGAAGAAAGGCTGACACCATCATCCAGGCACCGCTATGAAAACTGAGAAACAGCTGGCAGCCGAGGCCGCGCAATTTGCCCGTGAATGGAAGGGCCGAGGATACGAGAAGGGCGACAGCCAGTCGTTCTGGCTGGCATTGCTGCGTGTGCTGGGCGTGGAGCAGCCCGAGCTGTTCATCCGCTTCGAGGAGCAAGTGAAACTCGACAACACCAGCTTCATCGACGGCCACATCGATGCCACACGCGTGCTCATCGAGCAGAAGTCGCTCGGCAAGGACTTGCGCAAGGGCATCCGCCAGAGCGACGGGTCCATGCTCACGCCCTTTCAGCAAGCCAAGCGCTACAGTGCCGAGTTGCCCTACTCACAACGTCCGCGCTGGATCGTGACCTGCAATTTCGAGACCTTTCTGGTCTACGACATGGAACGCCCCACCGGCGAGCCTGCCGAGATACACCTCGAAGACTTGGGCAAGGAGCATTACCGCCTGCGTTTTCTGGTGGATGACGGCAACGCGCACCTGGCCCGCGAGATGGAGGTGAGCATGCAGGCCGGCGAGCTTGTGGGCCGGCTCTACGACTTGCTGCTGGCACAATATCACGACCCAACCGACCCCGCCACGCTGCGCTCGCTCAACATCCTGTGCGTGCGGCTGGTGTTCTGCCTCTATGCCGAGGATGCCGGGGTGTTTGGCCGTCACGACATGTTTCATGATTATTTGGCGGGTTTTGAGACGCGCCACATGCGCAAGGCGCTGGTCGACCTGTTTGAGGTACTGAATACACCTCCCGAGCGTCGCGACCCCTATCTGGAGCCCGAGCTGGCGGCATTCCCCTACACCAACGGTGGCCTGTTTGCCCACTCGGACGTAATGATTCCGCCGCTCACCGACGAAATCCGGCACATGCTGCTGCAAAATGCCAGTCTCGACTTCGATTGGAGCGAAATTTCGCCCACCATCTTCGGGGCCGTTTTTGAAAGCACATTGAACCCCGAAACACGTCGCAGCGGCGGCATGCACTACACCAGCATCGAGAACATCCACAAGGTGATTGACCCGCTTTTCCTCGACGACTTGCGTCGTGAGCTCGACGACATACTCAACATCAAGGTTGAGCGCACCCGCATGCAGCAGTTGCAATACTACTGCAAGCGCTTGGGCAGCCTCACCTTTCTTGATCCCGCTTGCGGCAGCGGCAACTTCCTCACCGAAACCTACCTGTCGCTGCGACGGCTCGAAAACCGCGCCCTCATGGCGCAGATCGGCGGGGTGGGATTCCTCAATTTTGACCATGTGATTCAGGTCAACATAGGCCAATTCTACGGCATCGAAATCAACGACTTTGCCGTGTCGGTGGCCACCACAGCACTGTGGATTAGCGAGGCGCAGACCATGCGCGAGACCGAGCGCATCGTCAACCACGACCTCAGTTTTCTGCCCTTGAAGAGTTATTCCAACATCCGCGAGGGTAATGCCTTGCGCATCGACTGGAACGAAGTCATTGATGCCCATCGCCTCAACTATATCATGGGAAATCCGCCCTTTGTGGGGTATTCACTGCAAAGCAAGGAGCAAAAAGCCGACATTCTCTCCATTCTCGTGGATGAGCATGGCAAACCCATGAAAACCGCCGGAAAAGTAGATTTTGTGGCGGCATGGTACTTCAAGGCCGCAGCCATGATGCAGGGCACCAATATTCGTGCCGCTCTTGTGTCGACCAACAGCATCACCCAGGGCGAGCAGGTAGCCGCGCTGTGGAAGCCGCTGATGGAACGCTACGGCGTGCGCATCGACTTTGCCCACCGCACCTTCCGCTGGGACAGCGAGGCGACGCTCAAGGCCCATGTGCACTGTGTGATAGTGGGCTTCAGCGTGGATTCCCCCTCTATAGAGGGGGTGCCGCAAAGCGGCGGGGGCGTGTGCCAAGCAGAGACACAGGGTTCACACACTCCTCAGACCACTGTGGCAGAACACACTCCCTCGGCACTGCGTGCCACTCCCCCTAACTTAGGTGGAGAGTTGCAGCGGCGCGAGCACACCCGGCAGCCTGTGATTTATGACGGTGAGGACAGGATAGTGGCGGCCAATATCAACGGCTACCTCGTCGACGGCCCCAACGTGGCCGTGGAGAGCCGCACAAAACCCTTGTGCGATGTGCCGCTGATGCAAGCCGGAAACCGACCGGCCGACGGAGGTCATTTAATTATCGAAGCTGACGATTACGATGATTTCATCCGACAAGAGCCAAAATCCGTAAATTATATCAAGAAACTTACAGGTGCAGTAGAGTTTATTAATAACAAACAGAGATATTGCTTGTGGCTTGTTGGTGTTAGTCCTGCCGATTTGCGAAGCATGCCTCTGGTAATGGAACGCATTGCTGCTTGCCGTGAAGACAGGCTGAAAGGAGCCCCAGACCGCCAAAAACTGGCAGAAACACCGACATTGTTCCGAGAAACCTACAATCCCAAATCATACATTGTTGTCCCAAGGGTTTCTTCTGAGAATCGACGTTATGTGCCAATGGGATTTTTGAATTCAGAGACAATTCCTACCGATTCGGCTACTATCATTCCTGATGCGGGGTTGTATCATTTTGGGGTGTTGGAGAGCAATGTGCACATGGCGTGGATGCGTGCCGTGTGTGGCAGGCTTGAAATGCGGTATCGTTACAGCAAGGACATTGTGTACAACAACTTCCCGTGGCCCGAGGTGAGCGAGCAGCAGCGGCAGC
>JAFUWD010000022.1 GCA_017483645.1 Muribaculaceae bacterium
AGCCCCAGCAGCAGGCCTACCAGCCCCAGCAGCAGGCCTACCAGCCCCAGCAACAACAGGCCTACCAGCCCCAGCAGCAACCCTATCAGCAGGGCCAGCCCAGTGGCGGATATGCCCAGCCGCAGTACGCCCAGCCGCAGTACGCCCAGCCATTGCCCGCGATTCCCAAGAATTGGATGACCGAGTCGGTGCTGATTGTCATTTTGAGCGCTCTGTGCTGCTGTAACCCCATCAGTCTGATAACCGGCATTGTAGCTATTGTCAATGCCGGCAAGGTGAAGAGCGCTTATGAGCGCGGCGATATGTTCACCGCTCAGGAGTCGTCGAAAAGCGCCAAGACGTGGACACTGATTTCACTGGTAATCATGTTGCTGTCGGTAGTGGTGGGAATAGTCATTTTGATGACGTCTCCCGCATTTATGGAATCGATTAGCCAGGCTATGCAGGAAGTGCAATAACCGGCCCACCGCCACCTCATCAACCGTTGAACAAAGAGCGCCTGCCGCAGAAATCGCGGCAGGCGCTCTTGTCTATTGATGACCAAAAGGTCTTATTTGTTCACCCAGTTCATGTTCCAGATGGCCACGCGGTCTTTGTTGGACGTTGAGGCCGACGGGCACAGGTTGGTGATTTCAATCACGAAGTCACCACTCACGTCCATCGTTTCACTGAAACTGTAAACTTCAAACTTGGTGACCGTTGCCTTGGTCACGGTGAAGGTCTTCACCGCATTGCCGCCTTGCTTGATGTCGACACGGAACGAAATGGTCGATTCATTATAGGCCACACCATACTTGAATTCGAGTTTGGTGATGCCATTCTTCAGTGTGGGCGAGGTGAGGGTGCCCACGGTCGACGTCTTGCCGTTGAGGCACGGAGCAAAGGCCCATGCGCTGGCGTTGGCATCGCTGTGACCGATAAATGTGAACACGGGGTTCGAGTCTTGGTCGCCACCGCTCAGGATGTTGCAGTTCACAGCCTTCCATCCCTGAGTGCTGGAGTAGGTGCCATAGGTGCCGATGGCTTCACCGTTGTTGAAAGTCTCAAAGTCGCCTCGTGTGCCGGTGGCAGGCGTGGGCTCGGGTGTGGGCGTGGGGTCGGTGCCGCCACTGCCCTTGCCGAACTTCACGTCGTCGAGACACCATGTGGCGTAGTTGGCATCGCTGGTTGCCTCAAATCGGAAGCCGATGAAGTAGGTGCCGTTGTAGGCGCTCAAATCCAGGTCGCCGCTCTGTGCCCAGGTGCTGTAGCCGCTGGCGGGAGCTGTGGCGATGGTGGGATTGAGTTTGGCCTTGACGGTGGCCTTTTCCGGGTCGGAGTTGTCGAGCACATACACCTCGAAGTGGCTGGTGGTGCTGCCGTAACCATTGACCTGAGTGCGGAAGTTGAGAATCTTATTGGCGGCGTCCTTGATATTGAGGGCCGGTGTGATGAGCCATGAGTCGAACGGCGGGTTGCCCTTGTAGCCGGTCATGGCGGCATAGGAGTTGTTGTCGTAGGAGGTCTTATACCAAGCCTTGTCGCCTTTCACCTTCACATTGAACCAGTCATCGGGGATGCCGTTCTCGAAGCCTTCCTCCAGCTCGGTGAGGCCACCCACCACAACGGTGAGCTGGAACTCGTCGGTCGAGCCGCTGTTGCCAGTGATGCCGTGAGTGCCCATGAACGGGGCGAATGTACCCTTCACATAAATTTTGGTCTTGTAGAGGGCCTCGTTGTCGCGCAGGTTGGCCTGCTGGCGGAACTTGCTGCCTTGTGGCAGAGCCACTACCAGACACTTGCTGATGTCCTTGCAGTCGGGTTCGGGTGCGATGACCAGGGTGTTGTCGAGCGTGGTGGGAGCTTGCCACTCAATGCTGGCGTTGCCACTCACCGAGGTGACCTCGGGTGCCACGGCGCCCACCATGTAGCCCTCGACCCATCCGCTGCGTCCGCTGTTCTGATAGGTGACGCCGTCTTCCACCGAGTAGGGGTTCTTCAGCAGGCCCTTGGTGTCGGTGGTGAAGCCGATGCAGTCGTCGGCGTCGCGCAGATAAAGTTGCCATGTGCCGGCGCGGGTGTTGCTGGTGGCATAGTAGCTGAGCAGGCCCACCACATCGCCCTCTCCCATGGGGAGCATGTCGGCGCGGAAGCTGGCGTAGTTGCTGTTGCGCACCACCAGCGAATTGCCGTTGGCGTCGATGATCGTGCGGTTG
Organism: Muribaculaceae bacterium; assembly: GCA_017483645.1. Taxonomy (GTDB): domain Bacteria; phylum Bacteroidota; class Bacteroidia; order Bacteroidales; family Muribaculaceae; genus Sodaliphilus. Next base: position 2,196 of record JAFUWD010000022.1, read on the forward strand.
GTGGTGGCGTCTTCGTTGGCGAAGGTGGCCGTTCCGTCGGCTTCCTGGAATTTCACGCCATTGATGCGCACCAATTGTCCTTCCCACTTGCGCAGAGTCTCACCGTCGGTCTTGCCTTGGAAGTCGGCGATGGAAACGGTGACAGTGTCAACCTTCGAGGGGTCGGGCAGGCCGTTGATTTCGGCTGCTGCCTCCCACATTTCATAAGGCAGGAACGTAGCTTCCCACACGCTGCCCTGGGTGTAGTACTGCGGGTAGCCCAGCTGCTGCTGGCCGTTGTACTTGCCCACAAACAGGTCTTTCATGGGGATGACGACTTCTTGTCCGTAACGATAGGATGAGTTCAGTCCGCTCTGGTTGATTGAGATGGTGAGACCGCCTGTCTCGTCTTGAATGTAGAGGGCCTTGTAGATGTTGCCGCTCTCGTCGCTGCTGCTCACATAGCCGTGGATGACAATGTCCTCCTTGACGGTGTCGATGTAGTTGACCGCGTCCTGCCAGTACTTGGCTTTGAACTCGGCGATGGTCATATTGGGGGTGTGCTGCGCAGTGGGCACCACCAGAGGCGGTGTGTCGAACTTGTCGTTGCAGCCCGTGAATGCCACCAACATGAACAACATGCTAAGATAGAAATTGATACGTTTCATAGTGGTTATGTTGTTATTGTTATTATCGTTTGTAATGTGGATGATAGTTTGGCTTGAAAGATTGGGTTTAGAACCGCACGCCCACGTTGAGGAACATCTTGAATCCCTGAGCGTAGTAGTACTTGTTGGGGAAGCGGGTGGTGGTGTAGTTCTTGTAGTCGAAGCGTCCCTGCTGGAAACCGCTGGTCTGGATGTTCTTGTTATTAAGAATGTTGTCCAGGCTCAGGTTCAGGTTGAGCGACGCGCGACGGTTCAGGTAAATCACATGACCGATGCTTGCTCCCAGCACGAAGGCCTCGTTGAGTTTCTCTTGTGTGGTGATGGTTTGGAGCATGCGTTCCAGGTCTTGCATGTTGTCGGCCTGCTTGTAGAGGTCGTCCATTTTCTCGTGACGAATGGGCGACAGGTCGATGTAGGAGCGATTCATCCAGGTGCCGTTTATCTCCACAAACCACATTTTGGGGCCTGCCCAGTTCAGTGCTATGGTGTAGGCTTCTTGCGGTGTGCCGCTCACATAGTAGTTTTTCAGGTAGACCTCGGTGGTGACATCGGGGATAGAACCGTTTTCGATGCTGCGTGTTCCCAGCGGGCGGTTCTTGTACTGATAGCGTGCGATATTGGCCGCTCCGCTCAGGGTGAGTGACGAGGACAGCTTGTAGCTCACGCCGATTTCCACGCCCTTGTGCACCTTGTGCACGCCGGTGAGCGCGTAGTTCATGAATGAGCTGTACTGGTCGTCGTAGAAGGCCGTGCGCTCGGTGCCGTTGCGCATATCGGTGTAGAATGCGGTCACCGAAGCCTTGAACAGGCGGTAATTCATCACATAACCCAGGTCGGCCGAGAAAATCTTTTCACTTTGCAGGTTGGCGATGACATCGTCCTTGATGCGGGGCGACACAAAGGCATTGTTGGGAAGCGGTGCCTCGGTGCCGTAGTAGATGTGTGCCGAGAATTGGTTGCGGCCATCGAGCTTGTAGGTGGCGCCGGCCTTGAAGGCGGCGGTGATGAACTCGTGCTTCTTGCCCCGGCCGTAGGAGTTGTTCTGCGCGCGTCCGTTGAGCATGTGTCCGTGACGCCAGAATACAGTGTAGTCGGCTTTCAGGCTGTAGCTGATGTCCCACTTGGGCAGATTGAAGACAAACTGCTTCCAGATGTTGGCATTGATAGAATGGATGTCGTAATCGTAACCGAAGCGGTCGCCTTCATAAATCTTGCGGTTGGGGTTGTTCAGGTCGTTTTGAGCCACGTTGGCATCGCCGGGGAAGTCACGCTCGGCATAGGTGTCGATGTCGCTCCAGAACGAGCCACCCAGCAGGTCTTTCAGGGTTTTGTAGTAGGAGCCGCGGGTGTATTTTCCCATGATGCCGCCCTGCAGGGTCACCTTGTCGGTGAGGCGGGTGTTGAGGGTGGAGTTAAGCACAGCCATGGCAATGTTGCTGTGGCGTTTCTCAAGGATATAACCCGCGCTCTTCTCTTGACCCAGGTGTACGGCCTCGATGTTGTTGAGTTGGTTGGTTCTATAAGCCAAATCCCAGTCCACTTGCCGCATGTCCTCGCTGGTTTCCCACAGGTTGGTGTAGTAGGCGTTCACATCGGGGTCGGTGTAGTAAGAGGGCAGGTATTTGTAGTAGTCGGGCTTGATGTCGGGCAGGTTGTTGCCGCGGCTTATGTCGGCCGACGAGTAGAACGATTTTTGGAACGCCGCGCCGGTGTTGAGCGTGGTGCCCATCTTCGGTGTCCACAACCAGTTGAGGATAACGGTGGGTGAGAACGATTCCACCACTTTGTAGTTGCGTTTCTCGCCATTCGACCAGCCCCAGTTGGCGTTATACATGTTGCTGCCGGCAAGGTCGTAGGCCTCTTGGGTGACGGCGCGGTTGCTGGCGCGCTTGGTGGGAGCGCCGAAAGTGGTCAGGGCGATGCTGTGGTGCGAGTTGAAGACCTTTTGCAGTGCCAGGAAGTAGCCCCAGCTGTTGTAGAAGGTTCCGGGGAACACACCCTCATTGGCATAGCGCCCCACGGCGCTCACAGTCAAGGCCCAGCCATTGGGCTGCAAGCCGGTGCTATAGGTCACCATGCCACGGTAGCGATAGTTGCCGTTGGTGTAGGCCACGCTTCCACGGAACCCAGGTGCGTAATCCTTGGCGAAAGTGAGGATGTTGTTGCTGCCGCCCACGGCACCAAAGTCGTAGCTGGTGGCTTCCAGTCCCATGCCGATGCTCTTGCTCTTGAACGCTTGGTTCAAACCTCCTGTCATGGAGAAGTTGAACAAGCCACGCATCGGCTCATTGAAGTTGATGCCGTTGATAGAGGTGCGCGTGTACTCGTTCTTGTATCCACGGATGCGGAATCTCATCAGGCTGAAGTCGTAACTGGCGGCTTGATAGAAGGGGCTGTCGCTGGCGCCGGTCAGGGTGGCCACGCTCTGTGAATTGCCTTCTTCATCTTCCAGTTCACTTTCCGACAAGATGACGTCACTGAAGGATTGGTTCTCTTCGCTGACGGCATTGAAATCGGACGGTTCCAGTTTGATGGTGCCCAGATTCTCCACGACATTGCCAAAAATCTGAACCTTTCGGCTCAAATCCTTGTAACCGTATCCCAGCACTAAGATTTCATCGGCGCCAGCCACGGCATCCGAAATCATGAAATCTCCGTTAGGACCTGTCGTCACGGTGTTGCCCTGCGCATCGAGCAAAATTGTTGCTCCCGCCACGGGCAGTCCACTCTTGGCGTCGACCACCACGCCTTGCACGCCAGTGTGCTGTGCCAGGGCAGGCAAGCACGCGAACAAGGCCAGTAGCATAATCAGTCTTAGTTTCATAGAAGTTCAGTTATTGAGTTAATTAAGTTAATTTAGCATAAAAAAGAGCTTGGTTCATCGAACACAATTTAAAATTATCCAAATTTACGACAATTATTTCATATAAGACGAAAAATTAAGTCAATTTTTGGCATTATCTTTGCACGACATAATGATAACCACCTGCCTTTTCCTGTGGAGAATGGTGGAAAAACATGTGGATTTTCTAATGAAATACGTCTGCCCCAAATGTGGAAAGAACATTGAACTGAGCGCTGAAGCGCTCATAGCAAGCGAGTACCGCACCGTGTGCCCGCAGTGCTTGTCGCAACTGGAAATAGTGGGCGACTATGCCTATATCCAGCCCGAGGGCGACCCGTTGCAGTTTTCGCGGCCAGGTGACGAAAGTGCTGCGAATGAGACTGCGGTGACGCCGCCGCCATTTTCGCCTGTTCCGCCGGCGCTTCCTGCGCGTGACCCGCTTTACGACAGCGCTGTGGAGTTTGTGTCGAGATGCAACGCTATCACGCCGTTCATGCTTCGCGATTATTTCGACATCGATTTGGAGCGGGCGCATGAACTGATGGCACAACTTGAGCAAAATGGCATTGTGGGGCCGGCCAACGGCGGTGCACCCCGTCAAATCCTCATTCCTCATAACACCAACATCCCGCTGGGACTGCCGGTGTCCTTTGGCAGGCCAATGGAAGGTCAAGATGCCGACGAACAACCGATTGATGACACTTCGCGGCGCAGTGTGCATGTGGTGAATTGTGGTGGATGCCTGATGTGGGCGCTCCTCATCATGCTCGCAATTGCCCTGCTGCGCCATTTCTTGTGACGGGGCAGGGTGCGAAGACTCCAATACAGCGGCGGCCGCCATTCCTGAATGAAGGATGGCGGCCGCCGTTTTTTGTGCCTTTTCTGCTCAGCGCTTGCGGTTGCGCACTGAGCGTGTGGCGTTAGACGAGGAGGCTTTCACCGTTTTGGGCTTGCGCTCCTTGATTTTGGTGGTTTTCTTGCCACGTTTGGTGGTTTTCTTTTCGTCGGTGGCTTTGGAGCCGCGCTTGGTCGACTTCTTGGCCTTCACCTCGGTACCCTCATCCTCGGTGGCTTCACCCTCTTCACCGTCTTCGAGTTCCGCCTTGGCCTTGGCGCGTTCTTGGAGTTCCTCGCGCGTGGGCACCCACAGGTCTTTGTTGAATGCCTTCAGCCGCTGCTCGATGCTGTCTTGTGCATGCTTCAAGTCGTCCTCCTCGGGGAATTGCTGCATGAGCGACAGGTTGCGCAGATTCTTGGTCTTGTAGATGTCGCCGGTGTACATGTTGAGCTTGAAGAAGTCGTCCAGACTGTAGCGTGGCAGGTTGTTGTCGTCGTCGGTGAAGACATATTGCTGCGCCATGTAGGGCCTGATGTCGTTGAGTTTGACCCAGAACATGGGGTACTTGACGGCTTCGCCGCCAAACTCGTCGGTGCGGTGCAGCACCGGGCAGATGGCCTCCACGCGTGTCTTCATCTGGTTGCTGCGGGTGTCGAATTCCCACCGCTCGATGATGTAGTAGGACAAGACTTGGTTGCTGGGCACGTCGCTGTCGTCGATTTCAAATTTCGGGTTCTTCTCGGTCGAACCTTTGGCCTGGGTGTGAGTGATGTAGAAGCGGTCGAGTTCCTCGCCCACATTCACCTTGTGGTCGTCGTCGAAGATTTCCTTGCCGTCGAGGTACTCATAGGCAGGAATATCGCCATTGGCCAGGTTGCGCAGGATGATGTAAAACAGGTTCATGCCGTCCTCATTGGGCTCCTCGGGGTAATAGAGCGCTGGGTTCTTTCCCTTGGTGAGGTCCAGTGAGCGGTAGATGACCTTCAACCACTGCAAGTCGGCGTCGCTGGCCTCCTTCACTTCAAAGAACGATTGCTGCCGGTCGGTGATTTGCACGCGTCCGTCGGTTTTCTTCTTGTCGGCTTCGGTGCGTTTCACCACTTGGGCGGTGACATTCATTGCCAGAGTCACCGTCAATAAGGCTGCTATAAATCGAATTGTTTTCATATACTGTGAGATATAATGTCGTTAAGTGATGATGTTGTTATCTTACGATGACCTCCATGGGGGCGATGTCGCGTGTGATGCCGTCGGGGCCGGTGGCCTTGACCTTGCTGAAGTAGAAGCGCTTGCCGGGTTTGAGCTTGCGCATGGCGGCTTTTTGCCGCTCGGAGAAGGCCGAGCCTGCCGAGAGTTCGGGGTGAGCGTCGCCCATCTGGTCGAAAGTCACCATCTCGAAGGAAACAACACGGTATTCGATGTTGAGCATGTCGTCGTCGATGGCCGCATCCAGCCCTCGTGCCTCGAGCAGTACCGACTTGGGGAAGGGTTTGCCGCCCTTGTAGCGGTTTTGTTGTCCTTTCTCACTGTAGGAGATATAGGGAGCCGGGTCGGGCAGTTTGCGCACGCGGAAGGTGGTGCTGCCCACGTTGGTGCGTTGTCCGTCCATCTCGGCAGTCACCGTCACCACGCATTCGGCGCCCACCTGGGTGGGGTGAGCAACCCAGCCGTTGGCTGTGCGGGTGAGCGAGCCATTGGTCATGGTGGCCGAAATCGAGTTTTCGGGTACACCCGGAACGGCAATCGACACGGGGTTGTTGATGCCTGCATAAAACACGTTCATCATGGTGGCGCTCACGGTGGCCATGGGGTCGATGACGGTGTAACTCGACTTGAAGTCGCGCCGAGTAGTGTTGCCGTCGCGTCCCAGCACTTCAATCCAGCCCGAGTAATCGTATTTGCCCGCTTTGCCGGTGCCTGCCTGATAAAGGCCGCGGTCGTTGCCCAGTCGTTGTCCGTTGATGTAGACAATGGGGCGCTGGGTGGTGTCGACGGCCGCCATGACGATTTGTGCTTGGTATTTAGAGCCGCGCATCACAATGCGCGAGTCGGGGATGACGAAAGCGTCCACCTGGTTCACACGCAAGTCGCCCAAGTCGATATTGGTGAGGAACTGGTTGAGCACCTCGCCCTCGGCATAGCGCACATCGTTCTGCAACTTGGTCATGAGTGTGACTGCGGCAATGGTGGGCATGTTTTCAAACATGGTTTCTTCCCATGCTTTGTGGGCTCCCTCGCCTCCGTCGACCGTTTTCACCGGTGATGTCGACAATGCCGCCGACAAGTTGGTGCGCTTCACCGAATCCTCGATGAACGACAGGATGTAGTTACGGTACTGGTCGATGCGGGCGCGAAGCAGCTTGCCGTTGTTGCCCGTGGGGGGCAGCATCACCTGCGAAGCGGCATCAAGATTGTCTCTGTTGAGGATGTTTTTCACGTCGGCGTCTTCGCCGTCGGCAGCCTTGACAATGGCAAACTTGAGCGAATCGATGTAGGCATAGAGGCGGTCGGTCTCGCTGCGGACCTCGGTGCCGCGGTCGAGCCATTCTTTGCCTTTCTCAGGGTTCTTGTTGTTGAACTCCTGAAGCTGGGCATAGAGTTGCTGGTTACGGGCCGTGATGGTTCGGTTAGAGCGCGACAATCCGTCCTCGACTTGACTGAATCCGTTCAGCACATCGCTCGACACGTTCAGGGCCAGCATGGCCGTCAAGACGATGTACATGAGGTTAATCATCTTTTGTCGAGGCGACATGCGCCCGATGCTTTGATTTTTTCCTGTAGCCATTTATATGATATATATAGAATGGATGGTTGACAATTGATTTAGATGGAGAGAAGACTTAGTCGTTTTCGGGCACTTCGGGGTCGATGCCGGGCATGGGCATGGGACGGTACATATTGACCGTCATGGCCTTGATCATCTTCTCGTAGACGCTGTTGAGCTGCTTCATGTAGCGTGCCATCTTCTCGGTCTCGTCGCAATAGTGCGCACTTTCGGCGGCCGACTTCTCGTACATGTCGCGGATGTCCTTCAAGCCTCGGTTCACACGATCAATGCTGTCGAGTTGCGAACTGATGCTCTTCAGCTGGATTTCGTAGATGGTGTTCAAGCCGCTGATGTTGTGGTTGAGGGCTTCCATCTGCTGCACATAGCCGGTGGAGCTTTGTGTGATGTTCTCGCTGTTGTCGGTGATGGCGTGGTAGCTCTGCAGCAGCGTTTCGCTCACTTGGTTCAGGGCGTTGGTGGTGGTGGCCAGTCGCTCCATTTGCTCGCTGATGGTGGCCATCTGGCTCAGGTATTGCTGGGTGGCGTCGGTGAGCTCGGCCATGCGCGACAACTGGTCGCTGGCAGCCGACATCTTGGCAATGCTCTCGCTCAGTGAGCGGGTGTCGTCCTCGCTCAGGTCGATGCCTTGAGGCAGCCCGACGGCTCCTTTGGCCTGCGCGGCAGTGATGCCGTCGGCCACGGCAGCCACTTCGCCGCCTGCCGCTCCGCCACCAATGATGATGCCGCCTGTGCCGCCCTCAAACTCGGGCCGGTCCTCGGGGTCGTGCGACCCCAGCACGGGAAACACCTCTTCCCATTTATATTGATGCTCGGGCTTGTCGAAAGCGGTGAGCAAGAACATGAGCACCTCGGTTCCCATACCGATACTGAGCAGTGTGTTGCCGCCCGGCAAGTGCAGAATCTTGAACAGTGCGCCCCAAATCACGACTGCGGCGCCTATACTGTAAGCGAAGTTGAAGAAGCGTTGTCCCCTATCGTCGGAAAGGAAGCGCTCAACGGCGTTTTTATATTTTTTGATTTTAGCCATTTCGTTTCGAGTTAAGAATAATTATGGGTTTCGATGGTTTATGTGTCAAAGATAAGGTCAGTTTTTGCGTTTGGCTTTTCCAAAGCCCACTTTGGAGCGGACACAGCGGAAGCCGATGTAGGAACGTTGTTCGTTCTGATACTCCCACATGCGGATATCGCCACGGATGTTGTGGGCCACGTCTTTCCACGAGCCGCCACGCACAATCTTGCGCGACATTTTGTAGGGGTCTTCCTTTGCCACATAATAGCGATATTCAGGGTTGAGATCGCTCGTCATGCGGTCAATGCTCTCGGTGTAGGCGGTTGATGTCCATTCGCTCACGTTGCCGGCCATGTCGTAGAGTCCGAAATCGTTGGGCTCGTAGGTTCCGACCGGCGATGAAATCAGATGCCCGTCTTTCACATAGTTGCCCTCCATGGGCTTGAAGTTGGCGTAGAAACATCCGTTGTCCTCGGTGAGAGGCAAGTCGCCTTCCCAGGGGTATTTGTTCTCATTCTTTCCGGCGCGTGCGGCAAACTCCCATTCGGCCTCGGTGGGCAGGCGGTAAGGCTCCACATAGACGGCATCCTTGCCCATTGACTTTTTCAGGAACTCAGTGCGCCACTGGCAGAAAGCGTTGGCCTGCTCCCAACTCACACCCACCACGGGGTGGTTGTTGTAGTTGCCGTTGGCAAAATACATGCGCACATAAGGTTCATTATAAGCGTTTTCAAAGTCGTTGACCCAGCAAGTGGTGTCGGGGTAGATGTTCACGATGTAGGTGTTGACGAAATCGTAGTCGCTCTGCAAGGGCCGGGTGATGGTCTGGCGGATGATGCGTCCCTCATCGTCGATAAAAGCGGTGTCCTTGCTGATAGTGGGGTTCACGGTGGGCACGGCGTGGTCGGTGTTATAATCGCGGCGTGTGGGGTCAAAGCGGTGTTTGCGCTTGGCCGCCTCGGTGAGGTTGTACACCTCGTAGCGATAGTTCATCTGCGTGGGGTCGAGTTCTTTCTTGCCCGTGATGACATTGATACGGTAGACGCTCTCGATGGCGCGCTCCTCATCCTCGCTGGGGTTCTTCCAAGGAATGTTCTTGTTCCAGTTCAGGTGAGGCTTCACAGGGTTTCCCTCCTTGTCCTCCTCGATTTTGAACTCTTCGTTGCCGCCATAGGCGGGGTCGGCCAGGCGCTCGCGGATAATGGAGTCGCGCACCCAGTAGACGAATTGTTTGTACTTTGAGTTGGAGATTTCGGTCTCGTCCATCCAGAAGGCGTCGACCGAAATGCCGTGAGCGGTGGAGTCGATGCCCCACACCGAATCACGCTGGGCCGGTCCTTCGCGCATCGAGCCACAGTCGATGAGCACCATGCCGTAGGGGGTGCTCTCGGAGAATGATACCGCTCCCACGCCAGTGACCTCGCCGCCCGACGAGCCGGTACGCCTAATCGAGCCGCACGACACGGCCACGATGGCAATCATAACTATCAATAATAACTTTTTCATATTCTATAATAAACGAATACACTTTTGATGGTTCTTGTTCTTTTCTCGCAGGTCGAGTTTCACATTATATGAAATAAAGACCTCGTGGCTTCCTGTGGTGGCCTTGTTGATGGCCGACATGGGGTAATCGAAGGCATAACCCAGAAAGAAATTTTTAAATTCGGCTCCAATCATTGCCGATACGGCATCGTTGAGCCTGTATCCCACTCCTGCGCTGAGGAATCGGTTGTATCGCACTCTTGCGGTGATCTCGGCTTGGAAAAACTTGGTGTCGGTCTTTACCAAGAATGAGGGTTGTATTTCAAATAACGTGTTTTTAATGGGAATATTGCTTCCACCCATCAAATAAAACGTGCGCCCTGCATCAAACTCGTAGTATTTCTCTTCGTCGCCCTCGGCTTTAAGCGTGACGCTGGGCGAGGTGATGTGGGTGCATGACGCGCCCACCCAAAACCATTTGTGCGAATACATCACGCCGGCGTTAATGTCGAAGGCGTTGCCGGTGACATCATTTTGGGGGATGGCGTCGTCGTTGGAGGTGTGGGCGTCGTCGCCCTCGGGAATAAATCTGTCGCTGCCTTTGAATGTTTCGTTGAGCATGCCGGCCTGCACACCCACACTCAGGGTGCCCCTGAGGATGCGTTTTTTCCATGCCAGTTGTGCGCCGGCTTGCAACGAGCGGTACAAACCCATCGACTCGCGCTGGAGCACAATGCCGGTTCCCCATCGCTTGTTAAGGAACTTGAAAGGCATATCGGCCGCAATGAGAAAAGTCATGGGTGCATGCTTGATGCCCACCCATTGCAGCTTGCTGCCGCCGGTGATGTGGATGAAATCGGTGTTGCCTGCCGCCGAGGGGTTGTAGTAGGCTGGTACAGCCCAGTACTGGGTGAATGCCGGGTCGACCTGCGCCGAAACATGGCACCAGGCGGCCAGCAGTGCAGCGACCAACAGCGGCAAGCGATATGTGCGACTGACAAGGCTCATCATTCAAAATAGAAAGTTAGAACCACCATATTGTCTTGCACCTTGTTCACACTTTGCGTGAAACGCATCATTTCGGGGTCGTCCTGCAGGTCGGGGCGATTTTTTTGAAGCATGTTCTTCAGTCCGAAGCAGAATTTCACTTCGGGGCATAACTTGAAAAAGGGCAGATAGAAGTCACATCCCAACCCGACAGTGAGCATCACGTCGGTGTTTTTGAGTTTGAGCTGTTCGCTATGGTCCTTGCTTACGTCGAACAGAGCCATCACGCCGCCGGTGAAATAGGGGCGAAGGTTGTGGTAGCGCTGTGCCGAGAATTTCACATCGAGGGGCACTACCACATAGGTGGATTTGATGTTTTGGCTTTGGCGGTAGTGCGACGGCTCGGGGTTGTCGGGGTCGCCAAAGGTGTTGCGGAATTGCACCACCTTGTTGCCGAAATACATGCCCGGCGACAAGCGCAGGTTGAAGTGCTTGGAAATGCGCCAGTCGGCCAGCACATTCACACAAAAACCGGGCGAGTGGCTGGGAATGTCGGCCATCCATTGCTCGCCATCTTCGGTGATGAAACCGTTGTTGGTGATGTGCAGGTCTTGAAAATTCATGCCCACCGAGAAGCCGAAGTGAATTTTTTTCATGTCGGCATACGGGCGGTTCAAGATGCGGTCGTTGTCTTGAGCTGTCAGGGCCAGAGTGCCGAGCAGAGCGGCGGCCAAGATGATATGTAAGCGTTTCAATGGAGTCATTGCAATGATTATAACGAAAAAAACGCTCGCTTATTGCTTGCGGGCGAAAAAAATCGTGGTGAAGCGGCAGCGCGGCGCTGAGCTCAAGCCGCCTGCCGATGTCGCTTGAGCCATGCATTCAGGGGGCGGGAGAACCATCGGTTCACGGCCCATGCCAGCACGATGAGGATGGGAATCATTCCCCATGCGTAGTCGCCGTAGACCATGAGGCCGAAGTGGCCGCAGACCGGTGCCACCATGTAGTTGAAAATGAGGGCGGCGATGCTTTGGAAAATGTAGATTTCAAACCCCAGCCTACCCAGCCATTGCAGTGGCCGCCACAGGAGCATGCGGCCGATGTAGCCTTCGTGCCCATTGAGCATTGCCGAGCCGAACACCAATGTTCCCATCGGCGCCCACCACAGCAGGAAATCCTCATAGGGGTGGGTGTATTCGACCCGCTGGTTGATGATAATCAGTTCCAGGAAAAACAGCACCATGGCGGCCTCGATGAGGGTGGCTTTCCATCGCCCCGGGGTGAAGCTCGTGCGCGATGCGGCCTGATAAAGACGATAGAGCACCATCCCAAGCACGAAGTCCCAGATGCGGACGAGGGGATAGACGTAAAGAAACTCACGCGTCGACGGGGCGGTGCCGCTCAACCTCCACCAGAAAACAACAATCACCGCCCCCATTGCCAAGCATTGCCAATGCAGCCGCAAGCGGTGGCCGAGCGCACTCAGCGGTGGATAGCAAATGTAGCAAAACATGAGGGAGGCAAGGAACCACGAGTGGCCGTTATAGCCAAAGTAGACGTCGCGGATGGGTATCCAGCTTTGCACCAGTGCCACATGGGTAGTCAGCCACCAGTCTATTTCGGGTACTATGAAGATGAGTTGGAATACCAACAGCGCAGCCAGCCCGAGCCACTGCAACGGGTAGATTTTGAGTGCGTGGTCACCTACAAAACGCTTCCATCCTGCCCATGACACACGCTCAATGGGATGCTTCATGCTCAGCAGAAAACCGCTGGAAATGAAGAATATCGACACGGCAGCCTTGGTGGGTTCCATGAGCCACTCTTGATTGCAGTGGTAAATGGCCACCACAAAGAGTAACAGTATTCGCCAGGAAGTGAGTGTCTTAATCAAGGGGGTGAATGATGATGTGGTTAGAGGTAGGTGGTGTAGTTGCTTTTGCGGGTGCGCGTTTCGCGCAGGCGGTAGATGCTGTTGACAACGGGGCGCCACAACATGAGCAGCGGAGCCGATAGCCTGAGCACAGGAGCCTGCAGCACGCGGCACTGGCGGCCGACGCCCCATGCGACCACGCCCCATGCGGCCAGCACCATGACAACTGCGGCGACAACGACCACCACATTGGTGGCGTTGAGAGCTATGGCGGTGATGGCGGCAAGGTGTGCCAGCAGCCACAGGAGCGACATGACAGCCTGCAGGAGCCTTGGAGCCTGCCTGCCCAGGCGTGCGGTGAAGTCGCGCCGCATTTTCAGAACACGGTGTGTGCGCGCCAAGTTGTCGTAGTAGACAGTCACTTGCGAGTCGGGGGCCAGCTCCACGCGTGTGTTGTCGGGACGTGCTATTTCGGCCACAAACACGTCGTCATCACCCCATCTGAGGTTCATCGACCGCGCAAAGCCGTTGTTGTCGAAAAATAGCTGGCGTCGATAGGCCAGGTTGTCGCTCACCCCTCGGTAAGGGTGCCCTCCTATGGCGCTCAGCAGCCACTGGGCTCCGGTCGACACCGTGTCGAATACCCGCCAACGGCGTCCGGCCTTGCGGTCTTGCTTGTAACGGTAATGTGAGTAGCCCAGCACCACGTCGGTGCCGTCGGTGAAGTTGCGGAGCATGGTGCGAAGCCACTGGTCGCTGGTCACGCGGCAGTTGGCGCTGGTGGTGAGCACCACCTCGTGGCGCGCGGCCTTGATACCAATCATCAGTGCCAGCTTTTTTCGCGACAGCGAGCGGGTGTCGCTCGGGGTGAAGGTGATGTGAAGGTTGGGAAATGCGGCTTTCATCTCGCTCAGCAAGTCACCTGTCGACTCGGCCGACCCGTCGGCCACCACAATAACTTCCATGGGGGCCGGGTAGTCCTGATGCAGCACCAGCGGCAGGAACTTGGTGAGCTGGCCTGTCTCGCCCTCGGCGTCGACGATGACCGACACCGACGGCAACTCGTCGTCGGCCAAGTGGTCGCGACTGGTCTCGTCGTGCTGTACAAAAAGCTCCAGCCGCCGGGCTTTGAGCACTTGCCATATTGCCACGATTGCGAAGCACACCAGCGCGGCGCCCAGCAGCGTCCAAGTGACGGTGGTCAGATGAAATGAATAATACATGCCGTTGTTTTCTGTTCAAAAACCAGTGCAAAGTTACTGCAAACTCAACACAACGGCAAATTTTAATTGTCCATTAGGAAAAAAATAGTAACTTTGCAAGTTCTTATATGACTGATAGAAGCTTGAATCGTGAGCCTACATATAATCGCACTAAGAAGTTCGTCAAGGATTTGGGAATATATGCCATTGGCAACATAGGTTCCAAACTTATCACGTTTCTGCTTGTCCCGTTATACACTCACTATGTGACCGACACCGCCGACTTCGGTTATTTCGACGTGTGTCTTACCGCTTGCTTCTTGCTTATGCCGTTCCTCACGTTGCAATTGCGTGATGGCGCGTTCCGTTTTCTCATCGATGCCCCATCCGACGATGTGCGCCGCAGTGTGGTTACTTTTGTGTCGCGTTCATTGACCCTTACATTGATGCTGGGACTGGTTGTGGCAACCACGCTCTCGTTGTTGGGACAAATCAATTATTTGTGGCTCGCTTTTGGACTATTGGTGGCTCTGTCACTTCAGGAGGTGTTGTCGCAAGTGGTGCGTGGATTGGGCAACAATAAGGCTTTTGTGGCCATCGGTATTCTCACGGCTTTTGGCGTTGGCGTATTCAGCCTGGTGTTTGTTGTGTGGCTCGATATGGGTGTGCGAGGCATTTTTTTGGCCAATATAGTGGCGCGATTTCTTGCTTTGTTCATTGTGGAAATGAAAATACGCATTGTGGTGCCTCTGATTACTCCGGGATTGGACACCCGTGCCCTGGGCCGTGAAATTCTGCGCTATTGTTTGCCCTTGCTTCCCGGCACATTGTGCTGGTGGCTCACCGGTAGCAGCGACCGCTGGTTCATCATGCACTATTTGGGGCTTGATGCCAATGGCATTTATGCTGTGGCGGTGCGCTTCACCGGGGTGGTGAGCACGCTGTCGTTGGTGTTTTATCAGGCGTGGCAAGAAACCTCCTTACTGCAATATGACAGCGACGACCGCAATCACTTTTTCTCCCAAATGCTCAATGGCTACATTTATGTGCTTTCGTTCATAGTCATAAGCTATGCTTTTGTGCTGAAGATCTGCTATGGTTGGCTGGTGGCGCCTCGTTATCAGGAAAGTCTCGCCTACATTTATCCTATGGGCATTTCCATGATGATATTTTCAGTGGCAGCTTTTTTCGACATGGGTTACCAGTGCGCCAAGGACACCGTGCGCACGCTGCCGGCTATCGTGTTGTCGGCGGTGGTGAATGTGGCGCTCAATATGTGGCTGGTTCCCAAATTGGGGATCTGGGGCGCGGTGACCACGCTGCTTGTCACCTATTTGGTGCTTGTCGCCTATCGATGGCATGATATGCATCGTTATTTCGAATTGCAGATTTACCCCTCCACAATGGGCTACCTGGCCGTGGCCTTGATAGGTGCGGTTCCATTCTATCTCAATCGAGCCATGTGGCAGGATGTGCTCTGCTTGGTGGTGTGCGCCTTGGTGTTGATTATGGCATGCCCGGCCTCATTGCGTGAGAAGATTTTTAACAAAATGTATAATAAAACGCGTGTGCGTGCGTTAAAAGATAAATATGTTAACCGTCATAAAGACATTGAAAAATGAAAATTCGACCCTTTTTGTGCGCGGCATTGCTGGCTGCAATGGCCGTGTCGTGCACCTCAAGCAAGAATAATAACCTGGCTTATTTTAAAGACATTGCGACCAATGCCAGCGGTGTGCTTCCCAATGGACCAGAGCTGGATATACGCCTTGTCGCTGACAATGAGTTGGCCATCAGCATATCTTCGGCACAGCCTGAGGCGACCGCTATGTATAACGTCCCGCTGGGTAATCCCGCCACCCGAGGCGTGGTTTCAACCCAGGGGCAACCCCGGTTGCTTACTTACATCATTGACAAACAGGGTAACATCGAGTTGCCGGTGATTGGCACGATGCATGTGGCCGGAAAAACCACAGCCGAGGTGGCATCGGAAATAAAGCAGTTTGTGGCTCAAAACGTGCGCGACCCTTATGTGCGTGTGGAGTTGTTGGGATTCCATGTCAATGTGATGGGTGAAGTGAAGAGTCCGCATCGAATCTATGTTCAGTCGCAGCGCTATTCTGTGCTTGATGCGCTGGCCGAGGCCGGCGACCTCACCGAGTTTGCCAAGCGCGATGCCGTTACGGTGATTCGAGAGCAGAATGGCCAGAAGACTTATCAGCGGCTGAACCTGGCCGACAGCCAGATTTTTGCGTCGCCCTACTTCTACCTTCAGCAGAACGATGTGGTATATGTGGAGCCTAATACCATAAAGATTGATAATTCCAAGTATAATCAAAACAATGCGTTCAAACTCTCGGTCATTTCCACGGTGGTGAGTGCCGCCTCGGTGATTGCATCGTTGGTCATCGCATTGACAGTGAAATAGAGTATGAGTCATGTGTCAAACGCTCCCGGCAGCCCCATGCGGGAGCAAAATATCGATTTTGGAGAAATTCTTGCCAGATACAAGCGTTACTGGTGGATGTTTGTGCTTTCATTATTGTTGTGCATGGGCTTGGCGGCCTTTTATTTGGCTGTCAAGTCACCAGTGTATCTGGTGGTGTCGAAGGTGCTGGTGGAGCAAGACGACAACGCTTCGAGCGCAGGTGCTAATCTGCTGAAGAGTCTCTCAATAGGCGGTGCCGGGTCGAAAGTTGACGACGAGGTGATTGTGATGGGCTCGCAGGAATTGCTGAGCCAAATGATTAACCGCTTGAAGATTAACCGAACCTATATTGAGAAAAAAGGCCTCTTGAAGAAAGTGGACCATTACAATACGTCGCCCATCGAGATAGAGGCTCCCGATGCCTTGTTCGACACTTTGTCGGTTGCGATGTCTTTCAAAATCACTGTTGACAAACAAGGCAAGACCGATGTCAAGGTGAAGAAAGGCATGTTCAAAACGCTGGCACATGTGAAGGATGCCACGTTGCCCGTGACCGTGAAGACATCTTATGGTATTTTTGTGGTCGATAAGACCAAGTATTTCAAGGCCGGAAAGGACGTTTCCATCAAATCGCTGGTGGTGGGCAATGTGCCCAAAGCCGAGGCGCTGGCCGAAGAGATGACCGTGAAAGTGTTGTCGAAGAAATCCAGCGGCATCTATATGGATGTGGCCGAGACCAATGTGAACCGAGGAAAGGATATTCTCAACACGCTCATGGTGCTGTATAACGAGCGTTGCCAGCGTGAGAAAGACGAGATGGCTGTCAATACGGGTAAATTCATCGACGAGCGGCTGGGACTCATCTACACGGAACTCACCAAGAGCGAGGCCGACATCGAGCGCTATAAGAAACAGCACAACATGATAGACGTGGGCTTGCAAACCAAGAGTTTGATTGGCAAGCAAGAAGCTGCCGAGCGCTCCGCCATTGCCCTTGAAACGAAATACAGCATCATGAATATGGTGAAGGATTTTGTCAACAATCCCGCCAACAAAAACGCCATGATACCCTTCGATGCCGACTCCACAGCGGCATCGGCATCCATCAAGGCTTATAATCAACTTGTTGCTGAGCGCGTGAAACTGAGCGCCTCGGCCAAGGAGAATAATCAGGCACTCCAGGCCCTTGACGACCAAATATCGGCCATGCACAGCAATGTGGTCAGTGGGGTGGATAATGCCATGCGCGCACTCAAGGTGCAAATCTCGAGGGCAAATGCCGTGAGCGGAAGTGCCGGCGGTGTGATGAGCGGAATGCCCACCGAGGAACGTGAAGCGCGAGCGCTCTATCGCGAGCAGACCATTCAAAACGCGCTCTACACGTTCCTGCTCCAAAAGCGTGAGGAAAATGCGCTGGTGCTGGCTGCCACTACACCCAAAGGAAAAATCGTGGACCACGCCTACGCGCAGTCCAGGCCCATCAAGCCCAAGATTCCGGTGGCTCTTTTCTTGGCACTGGTGGCCGGTGTGCTCCTTCCGCTGGTGCTCCTCTATCTGAAGCAATTGTTCACCACCAAATTTGCCACACAGGACGAGTTGGCGGCAATAGCACAGGCACCGGTAATCGGAGAGATTTGCCACAACCGCCACCACGACCAGCTTGTGGTGCGCGAGGGGAAAACGTCGTCCATCGTGGAGCTGTTCCGCTTGGTGCGCAACAACATTCAGTTCATGTTGCACGACGACTCCGACAAGGTGTTGCTGGTCACCTCCAGCGTCAGCGGCGAGGGCAAGTCGTTTGTCAGTGCCAATTTGGCGGCATCGTTTGCCCTGCTCGACAAAAAGGTGGCTCTCGTGGGGCTCGACATCCGCAGCCCCAAGTTGGCCGAAATGCTCGATTTGCGTGAACAACCGGGAATCACAGGCTTCCTGTCGACCAAGGGCGTGGATCTGGACGACATTGTGCAGCACTCCGCCGTGGTGCAGGGCTTGGACATCTTTGTGGGCGGCGTGATACCTCCCAATCCGTCGGAGTTGCTGCTCACCAAGCATGTTGAGGAATTGATGAAGCAGTTGCGCGAGCGTTACGACATGGTGGTGGTGGATTCCGCCCCCATCGCCATGGTGAGCGACACTTTCTCACTGGCCAAGTATGTCGATGCGGTGCTCTTCGTGACCCGTGCCAACTACACCAAGCGCAATCTGATTAAGTATCTCAACACCGTGCTCGGTCGCGGCCAGCTCAAGAATGTGTCGGTGGTGCTCAACGACACCAACCCCCGTGTGTCGACCGGTTACGGCTATGGTTACGGCACCGAAGAATAAATGTTTCCCCATTGAATTCATTTTAGGGTCCTATGGTGATAAATAAGGAGACATTCCTTCGGAAACTTGTTTTTATCTGGTTCTGGATTTTTTCATGCACTGGATTTGTTTTTGATGAATGCCTCCCGGAAACTTTTGCGCCAATAGGGCAGTACATACTTATTTTGTGCGATTTGATGACCGTGGTGCTGATGGCTCTCACCATCAGGCACAAGATTGACGTGTGCATCATCTTATCATTCCTGGTGATTTCCTATGCGAGTAGCTGTATGTTGAATGGCTTGCCCCTCACGGTGTGGGGCAATGGCATGAGGGTGTTCTATGGATTGCTGTTTGTCATGCCTGTTGTGCGCTATTTCTGGGATGACACGGAACGTCACGATAGATTTGTCGAGGAGTGGGATCGGCAATTGTACGCTTTCCTGATAGTCCAGGCAGTTTGCATCATTTACCAATACATGAAGTATGGGGCTGGAGACCCTGTGGGCGGCTCCTTCGGTGCTGCCGGTTATTCGGGTACGGTGAGTATGAGTATTTATCTCGTTTCGTTTTATTTGATTCGAAAACATTTGGATTACGATAATCTGTGGACGAGCGTTTTAAAGAACTGGAAGTACTGGGTGCTGTTGTTCCCGACATTCATGAATGAAACAAAAATCAGTTTTGTGCTGCTTCTGCTCTATTTCCTGCTCTTGATGCCTATCGACAGGAAACTAATCAGAAGATTGATGCTTGGGCTGCCGTTGGTGGCATTGGTTTTGACAGTGTCATTATACATATTTTCGTCTCTCACCATGTATAATGGTGATTTCACTGCCGAAGAAGTGTTTTCCGATGCGTGGATGTCGGAGTATTTCTATATAGATATTGATGAGAGCAAACAAACCGCCAATTGGGGCCTGGAATATGACAACACGATGCCCGATGTGCCTCGATTGACAAAGATAGCCATTATCCCTTTCGTCATGGACGAAGAGCCCGGACACGAATGGCTCGGATTCGGGCTGGGGCATTTCATGAATGGGAGCATCATGGGAACCACGGCTTTCTATGATGACTATGAGTGGCTCTTGATAGGAACAAACCCAATGATTTTCTTTGTGATGATCCAATTGGGGCTGTTGGGGTTGATTTGGTATGTGGTGATGCACGCGAGTTGGTTTTTCCGAACGCCCTGGAATTTTCCAAAAAAAGATTTCAACATCCAGTTGTTTGTCCTGTTCTTGGTGATTGCCATGCTGGTTTATGGTAGTTTCTTTCGAAATGTTGCGTTTTGTTTTCTTGTTTTGTCTATCTTTGCCATGTCGTGGAAGGCAACAAACGGTGATGAGCCTGAAAATGCGGAAACGACTGCCCAAACTCCGGAACAATGAAATTCTATAGTTTCCATAGCGACTGTAATAATGTGACCATCTTTTATTTGGACATCATTAAAGATGCTCTCAACCGATTGGGGTACAGGGTGCAAGAATTAGATGCCCCGCATTGGAATACCGTCAAAAGCCTTTCTCGAAGCGATACATATTTTGTCACGACAGGGCATAAGGACATCCCTGTTCTGCGGGCTATGGGGTTCAAACATTTTATCCATTGGTTCCAGGGATTGCCGGCTGAAGAGGACTACCTGCAACGCCACAGCCTGTGGCGAAAATGGGCGATGAGTTTGCTTGATGCGATTTCTTACAAGCGGGCATCATACGGCTTTTATGTGTCGACGTATCAAATTGATTTCTTTGCTTCTAAATTTGGGAGGGAACCGGTTCGTTCCTTTGTGATGCCATGCTTCAATGAAACAATCAACCGCGACCGCTTTTTTACCGCCAAAAAATACGAAAAAAACACCTTTTGTTATGTCGGATCGGTCACAGATGCATGGCAATGCTTCGGCGAAATAGCAGCCATATATGCTCAATTAGAGAATAGAAATAGTGATTGCTTTTTCAAAGTGCTCACGCTGCAGGTAGAGGAAGCCAGGGACATGCTGCGGCGTGCGGGGGCAAAGAATTGCGAGGTGAAAAGTGTGGCAAGAGACAAAGTGTCGCAAGAAATAGCCGACTGCAAATTCGGTTTCATCATCCGTGACGACATTCCCATCAATCATGTGGCGACACCTACGAAATTATCGAATTACCTTTCAAATGGAGTGATACCTGTATTTAGTTCCACGCTTCTTAGTTATCGTGATTTGGCAACGGAGCATGATTTTCTGGTGACAGTCGACAAGGATGATGCCGTGAGACGGATTGAAGTTGCCATGTCGCGATTGATAAGTGCGGATGAAGTGTTGAAGAGTTATCAACGGATTTTTGACACCTATCTGAACCGAAAGAAATTTGTGGATGAGATTTCAGATGATTTAAACCGGTTTTTAAACGTTTAATGTCTTTTGAGATGAAAAAGATGGAACGCGTTTTATTGGTTAATAAGTTTTATTACAATCGTGGAGGTGACTGTGTGGTCACACTGAATACCGAACGCCTTTTGTGCGAGCATGGCCATGATGTGGCGGTGTTTGCAATGCGGTATCCTGAGAATCACTCCCACAAATGGGAACATTGTTTCGCTTCGCAGGTCGATTTTGCGGGTGGTGTCGGTCATAAACTCTCGGCTATGGCGCGCACGATGGGGTGGGGCGATATAAAATCGGCGGTGGCCCGTATCCTTTATGACTTCAACCCCGATGTGGTGCATCTGAACAATATACACTCCTATTTGTCGCCCCTCATCGCCCGTTATGCCCATGAACGTGGTTGCCGGGTGGTGTGGACACTGCACGATTACAAGTTGCTATGCCCGTCTTACGCTTGCCTGCGTGGCGGCAAGCCTTGTGAGCTTTGCTTCGACCACAAGTGGCATGTGCTCACCGGCCGTTGCATGAAAGGCTCTTTGGCCGGCAGTGCCATTGCGTGGCTGGAGGCGTTGAAGTGGAGCCGGAAGCGTTTGGAACGCTATGTCGACACATTCATTTGTCCCAGTCAGTTCATGGCCGACAAGATGGCCCAGGGCGGTTTTGACCGCTCCAAGTTGCTGGTACTGAATAATTTTGTGACCCAATTGCCTGGTGATGCGCTCCCAACTGCGGAGCGTGAGGACTATTACTGCTATGTGGGACGCCTGTCGCCTGAGAAAGGTGTTGACACCCTGCTGCAAGCGGCCTCGTGCCTGCCGCACCGGCTTGTGGTGGCTGGTGGCGGCCCCATGGAGCAAGAACTGCGCGAGAAATATGCTCGTTGCTCCAACATAGAATTTCGTGGACATCTCAGTCATAAGCAAGTGGCCGATTTGTTGAGCCGCGCGCGCCTGTCGGTGATTCCCAGCGAATGGTATGAGAACAATCCCATGGGTGTCATCGAGTCATTGTGCGCCGGCACGCCTGTGGCGGGTGCCGACATGGGTGGAATTCCCGAGTTGATTGACGATGAGTCGGGGGTGATATTTCCCGCAGGGCAGGTGAACGCCCTGATGGATGCCGTCTCCATGGCCATGCTCCACCGCTGGGACAATGCCGCAATAGCGCAGTCGGCAAGAAACCGTTTTTCGGACGAAGCACATTATCAGCGGCTTTTGGCTATCTATCAAGGCCGGAAACAATAATTTTTAAGTTCACTGTCCCTCAATCTCGATTTATTTGATTATCTTTGCAGATTGTTAAGACTTTTGTCTGCCCACTGATATCAAAAAGACTTATCGAGAGGGATATGAAGAACGTAATACAAGGGAGTTTGATAACTACTTTCAGATGCAATGCCAAGTGCAACATGTGCAACATCTGGAAGCATCAAACACACCCCATCGAAGAGATAGATGCCTCCTACTACGAGAAGCTGCCTGCCGGGCTGCGCATCAACATCACCGGTGGCGAGGCCACTATACGCAAGGATATAGACCGTATTTTCGAGATTCTGTATCCCAAGTCGGCGTTGCTCGAGTTGAGCACGAATGGTTACAACACCGAGAAGATTGTTGAGCTTGCCAATAAGTACCCTAACATACTGATTCGCGTCAGCGTTGAGGGCCTGCCGCAAATCAACGATTCCAAGCGTGGCCTGCCCAATGGCTTTGACCATGCCTTGCGCACCATGCTTGAACTCAAGAAGACCAAGTGCAAGAACATCGGTTTTTCGGTGGTGATTTCGCCCGACAATTACAAGGATTTGGTGTCGCTCTACGAGTTGTGTGTGGCCCTGGATGTGGAGCTGGGCAACTCGGCGGTGCACAATTCATGGTATTTTCACAAGAATGACAACCAGATAGTGAGCGAAGACGCATTGCGTCAGCACGAGCTCTTTGTCAAGGCCTTGCTCACCAGCAAGCGCCGTCATTTCAAGGACCGCCTGAAGGATTACGGCCGGGCCTACTTCAACCGCTCGATACACCGGCGCCTGCGGGGCGACGAGGCCGGCTATCGCCCGGCTTGCGGCGCGCTGAGCGACTTTTTCTTCATCGACCCGTGGGGCAATGTCACCCCGTGCAACGGCAGCGAGGAGGAATGGATTATCGGTAACATCAAGGAAGACAGTTACGAGAACATTATTCACAGTGAAAAGGCACAGCAGGTGATGGAGAAGATACGCAACTGTGACCGCAACTGCGCCTTCATTGTCACCGAGCGTCACGACATGGTGCGCCGCCCCTGGGTTCCCATCAAGTGGATTGTGAGAAACAAGTGGCGCATTTGGCGAGGAAAAGACCTTTGCTGGGACTGACAAGCAAGGCATCGCGTATGGCAACGGTAGCGGTAATAGGCACCCGTGGCTTTCCAGGCGTGCAAGGGGGTGTGGAAATGCACAGCGAGCATCTCTATCCGCTCATGCTGGATGTGCGCTTTCGCGTGTATAGGAGAAAGGCTTATCTGAGCGCCGCCAGCAAGAAGAAGACGTATCCCAATATCGATTTTGTCGACTTGCCCTCCTCCCGAATCAAGGGGGTGGAGGCCTTGTTGCACACCTTGCTGTGTGTGCTGCACATCGCCTTTCACCGCCCCGATGCAGTGCATGTGCACAATATGGGGCCGGGGATGTTCATCCCGGTGCTGAAGCTGCTGCGGCTGCCTGTGGTGATGACCTATCACAGCGTCAACTATGAGCATGCCAAGTGGAACGGCTGGCAACGCCGGCTGCTGCGATGGTGCGAGAAGTTGTCGCTCCGTTATAGCGACCGCATCATCTTTGTCAATAAATTCCAGATGGAGAAATACGATGAGCAGGTGCGCTCCAAGAGTGTCTATATCCCCAATGGAATTGACACGGTAACACGCAGCCAGAGCACATCGTTTCTCGAAGCCCGCGGCATCAGGCCGGGAAAATACTTGCTCGGGGTGGGGCGGCTCACGCCCGAAAAAGGGTTTGAGTATCTCATCGAGGCGGCCGGAGCCTTGCCGCAGGTGGAGCAAGTGGTGATAGCCGGTGGCAGCGACCATGACACGGCTTACTTTGAAAAACTCAAGTCGCTCGACACGGGCCATAAAGTGGTGTTCACCGGTTTTACGTCGGGTGAGGACTTGCGGCAACTCTACAGCCACGCCCGCTTGTTTGTGCTGCCGTCGCTCAACGAGGGATTCCCGCTGGTGATGCTCGAGGCCATGAGCTACGAGCTACCCATGGTGGTGAGCGACATCACCGCCACGCACCTTGTGAATCTGCCGGCCGCCGACTATTTTCAGGCGTCCGACACCGCCGACATCGCTCGGGTGATAGCCCGTAAACTTGAGCAGGACGGGCCGTCTCATGTCAGCTATGACTTGAGGCCGTTCGACTGGGAGCAGGTGGCGCGGCTCACGCGGCAGCAATTAGCCGGGCTCTAAAAAAGGTTGGAACTGATACGGCTATTCTTGTTTGGGGTGAGGTTATTCAGGAAATCGTTGCGATTGACATTGTTTAGGATGTTGCCCGTGATTTCCAATTTATCGAGCAGTATTGTGGAGAGATTCTCTTTTTTGTAGTGGCACAGCAGGGCGCCCCCCTTGTTCCGTGCGTTTACAGTGTTGTCTTTGAATACAATAGACCCTGTTTTGCGAATTCCACAAGAAAATATTCCCATTTAGAACTCTCAAATGTGTTTGAAGAGAAATCAATGTCTAACCGTTTGATGTTGCCACACAGGATGCTGGTGCATCCATCGAAATAATTGCCGGTGGCACACAATGAGGCAGCCTGGATGGTGTCGGAGTCCGACAGGTTGGCAATCGCGTACAACCCTGTGCAGTGATTGTCGGTGAGTGTCGCCGATCCGCCTCGCGGTCGAATCCAGACCAGTGTGGTGCCAACCCGTTTGTTTGAGCTGAGTTCACTATCGGTAGTGGTGGTGGAGATGGTGTTGTTGGTGACATTGACACGGGCGCCATCAACTACCAGAAAAGTCTGATTGTTCCACTTCTTGCTGACCACAACACACCGCGAGACAAGCGTGTTCCGCTCAATGTCAATGGGGGTGGCCTGGGATGTATAGTCGATGCACCGCACCCCCACTCGCGATGAGTTGGTCTGTGACGAGCGGGCGGTGTACTCTATCTCATTGTCACTAATCGCTATGCCATCGTGGGTGGTGTTTTCCTCAAATCGCAGCATGAACAGGTCTTTCACATCGCAGTCCACAATAATTTTGTTGTTCGAAAAACGGATGTTCTCCAAGGCCGTGGGAATGACACAGCGCGTCTTCCCTTCCTGTGAGAAGATAGAGAAGGCCACGTCCATGACTACCGCCTCCTGGTCCTTGCCTTCGGGCTCGAAATGAAATTCATTGTCAACCACTTCAATGTTGCGCTTGTGCGATGTCACGTTGGCCCCATTCCACTTGTAGGCGTCGTCACTGGTGCCAAACAAAGCGATTGTCTCGTCGTTCCCGTATTTAAAAAACTTGTTCTTCTTGATGGTCACATTGTCGGTGTTGCCGTTAATCCACAGGATTCCACCGGTACGGTTGTTGTTGTAGTTGGTGAATTTGCAGTTTGATATGTTCACATTGGAGCACACGCGCATGTTGAGATTGGTTCCAGTGGAATTGTTCATGTAGCTTTCAATGTTGGAGATGTCCACATGATTGGCATGATAAATCTTGAGCAGGTAGTGCTGATGGTCACGATCCCACCAGAAATCGTCGTGATGGGCGAGGCTCAGGTTCAAATCCTTGACCATTACAGCAACCGGTTGCCCCTTTAATCCCGACACATGCAGGTAACAATCGTCGGTGAAGTTGTTGTTGTCCACACACACCAGCCTGCTCTTTTTGCGTCCCTTTCCTGAAAGCATCACACTTGCGTTGATTTTCACTGTCCCGCTCAGGTAATAATCTCCTTTGTTCACGACCACACTCAGCGTGTCGGACGGTGTGAGTCCTTTGGCATTCTTCTTCAGCAGTTCAGTGACGTCGGAACCATTTTGCGTCAATGTCAATTGCACTGTTCGGGCCATCAGTCCGGCCGGGACGCACAGTGCCAGGAAAACAATTATCAATACTTTGTTTCTCATTATTCTTAAAAAATTTCGTGTCATCCATTGGGCGAGGGCTCGTCATCGACAGCTTCGCCCCATTTTTCATTGAGGAACTTCACTTTTTCGTCAAGTAAATTGACGAAAGTACGTTTACGGCCCATGATGTTGTTGCCCGAATACTGAGGCCATCGACGGAAGTCGCATTCGGCGGCATACTGAATGCACTCTACATAGTCGTCGATAAACTGATGCAGTGATTGGAACTTGTTACTGTAGAATTCTTTCCAATGCCTTGAAATCACCTCATTGAAGTGGGGAAATTTGGCGATTTCAGCAATCCATCGTGTGCGGCAGTAAGCGGGTATGTCCTCATAGATGAATTTGGTTTGCGGTTGTTTGTGGCGGGGAAAGGCGCTGCCAAAATCCCAAACGGGTCCAAATATGAGTTTGGTTGAGTCTCCACGTTGCTTGTGCATGAAGCAGCTGCCAGAGAAGGCTTCGCAATTATCAAGTATCTCTTGAGTAATATAGAAGCATGCAAGTGAGTCAACGTCGATGTACTTTTCCCAGTCGTTGATGGACTTGTCAGGGATGTAAATCAGCGAGTCGGCAGTTGCAAACAAATGGGCTAAATAATTTGCTTGTTCGAGCGAGAGTTGCTCGGGTGAATGGGGGGTGATCAATATTGATTCACCACTGCCTTCCGGTATATTAACCTGATATGAGTCGGGATAGTTGTCCAGTTCGATTAGCCATCCACCGGTTATCCTCTCGGGGTCGGTCTCAAAGTCATCCTGTTCGACCACATTGACCCTGTTTTTATCCACGCGAATTTGGTCGGTCAAGAAATAGATTCCTTTATAGTCGCCATTGAGGACCAGTTCCACAGGACGGGTTGCGGGGGTGTAGCTCATCCCCATGCGTTTACTGACTTCGAATCCCACTTCGTCGCGAAGGAATGCCAGCCAATCTTCGGCGTGAGCCAGGAGTGTGAAGTGTTTGTTTTTATATGTGCCCGTGAGGGCTTCCTTTTGTTTCAGTTTGAGGCGATATGGCTTTTTGAGCGGATATAGCCATGTGGAATTACCACGGCCACGGATTTCCAATGGAAGCTGGTTGTCAATACTGCCTATGCTATCGTCCGAGGTGATTGTGGGGTCTATATAGTAGGTCGCGTTGATATAGTCGTTTTTTGAGACAATGCTCTGGGCCTGCTGGGTGTTGATGTAAATAATTGGAAGCGTGCGCGATGCGCACTTGTCTCCAGTCGCTTCATCATGAACGATAATCTGTATGAGCCGCGTGAGGTCAGCAATGGATACTTCACCATCGGTGTTAATATCAGAGCGCTGCCATTCATTTCCTGTGCTGGCTGTGGTCGCCAACGTGCTGGCCAGGCTGGTTATGTCGGCGATATTGACTTCTTGGTCAAAATTGATGTCTCCCCATTTCCAGTTTTGTCCATTGGCCCAGAAAGCGGCAGTTGCGAGAAAGAAATAAACGATGAGCCTGTTGTGCATGATTGTTACCGTTGGAATGAATTGCTTTTTATTTTGCACTGTTTGACGTTGGAGATGTTCGAGTAGATGCGTTGCGGCCATTGAATGTGTTGTCCGTTATCTCCAATTTGTTGCAAAGCACTTCGTCTGTTGACACTTTGTTATAGTGGGCCATCAAGACACCGCCATGGGCGCTGTGCGTTTGATGCCTTTACACGTTGAAGCGGAAGACGACGATGTCGCCGTCCTGGAACACGTAGTCCTTGCCCTCGATGTGCATCTTGCCGGCTTCTTTCACGGCGGCCTCGCTGCCGTAATGGATGAAATCGTCGTACTTGATGACCTCGGCGCGGATGAAGCCGCGCTCGAAGTCGGTGTGTATCACACCGGCGCATTGCGGTGCCTTGCTGCCCTTGCGGTAGGTCCAGGCGCGCACCTCGTCGGGCCCGGCGGTGAGGAAGGTTTCCAGATTGAGCAGCGAGTAGGCGGCCTTGATGAGGCGGTTCACGCCACTCTCTTCAAGCCCGATTTCCTGTAGAAACATCTGCCGCTCCTCGTAGGTGTCGAGCTCGGCGATTTCGGCCTCGGTCTGTGCTGCCACCACCAGTATTTGTGCGTTTTCCTGTGCCACGGCCTGGCGCACGGCCTCCACATAGGCGTTGCCGGTGGCGGCGCTGGCGTCGTCCACGTTGCACACATAGAGCACGGGCTTGTTGGTGAGCAGGAACAGGTCGTGGGCCACACGCTCCTCGTCTTTGTTGAGCAATTCCACGGTGCGTGCGCTTTTGCCCTGCTGCAGCGCCTCTTGGTAGCGCTTGAGCACCTCGTACTGCACGCGTGCGTCGCGGTCGCCTCCCGTTTGTGCCTGTTTGTAGACCTTGGCGATGCGGCTCTCAATGGTCTCCAGGTCGCGCAACTGCAGTTCCATGTCAATCACTTCCTTGTCGCGCACTGGGTCCACACTGCCGTCCACATGGGTGATGTTGTCGTCGTCAAAGCATCTGAGCACATGCAGGATGGCGTCGGTCTCGCGGATGTTGGCCAGGAAACGGTTGCCCAATCCCTCGCCGCGGCTGGCGCCTTTCACCAGTCCGGCAATGTCCACGATTTCGACAGTGGTGGGGACTATGCGCTTGGGATGCACCAGCTCGGCCAGGCTGTTTAAGCGCTCGTCGGGCACTGTGATGACGCCCACATTGGGCTCGATGGTGCAAAACGGAAAATTGGCCGATTGTGCCTTGGCGTTTGACAAACAGTTAAACAGGGTCGACTTGCCCACGTTGGGTAGTCCCACGATTCCACATTGTAATGCCATATCTTGTTGATTTTTATTCTATAGTGTATAATATGGTGCAAAGTTACTCATTTTTGCGGTTCCATCAAGGATTTTATTTGCATTTGCGTCGAACAAATGCTAAATTTGTAGGGTAATGAAGAGGTTGTCGACAATCGTTGTGCTTTTTGTTGTGCTGCTGGCGGCCCTCGGTGTCTCCACCCATGAATGTGTGGCTGCCGGCGGCCCCTATCACCGGCTCGACAGCCTTATCATGCTGCATGAGCGCTCGGTGGCCGATAAAAAGAGTCGTATTGATTCGGTTCGTGCCGGCCTTGCTCAAGCTGCAACTCCCGAGCAGGAGTATGCTGTCAATGAGAGCCTGCTGGCCGAGTACGCCGAGTTTCAGAATGATTCGGCGCTTCGTTATGCGGCTCGTAATGTTCGCCTTGCCATCGACCTCAACGATGCCAGCCGCTATATCGACAGTCGCTTGAGCATGATGCAGTTGCTTGCCAAGAGTTATCTGCTCGACGAAACCATTCAGATGGCCGCGACCATCGACACCACGCGTTTCACTGCTGGCCAGCGGTTGAGGTTTTACAAGATTTTATCCGACATCTACCTGTTCAAGATGGAGTTCCATCAGGGCAGTTCTTATCAGGCGCAGTATCAGGCGCAGCTCACCGCCTACCGTGAGCGTGTGGCTCAATTGTCCGAGCCTGGCAGCGAGATGAATGTGCGCTATCGCGCAGGATATTTGCACGACACCGGGCGCACCGACCAAGCCATCTCGCTGCTTGAGTCATTGCTCACGCATTATCATTCGGGTGAGCGCACTTTCTCCATCATCACCAGTACGCTGGCGTTTTATTATGGGAGCAAGGGAAACATCTCCCTGCAGAAGCAGTTGCTGGCGCAAAGCGCCGCCAGCGACCTCGAGGGCTGCATCATGGACAATACGGCTCTGCGGCAGCTGGCGGCTTTGCTTTTTGATGAGGGCGATGTGGATCGTGCCTATCGTTATATCAACATCAGCGTGGCCGACGCCACTTTCTACGGCACGCGGCTGCGCAACGTGCAGGCCTCACAACTTGTGCCGAGCATCATCTCGGCCTACCACGCCAAGCAGGAAAAACATCATCGGCGGCAGCGTGCCATGATTGTGGCCCTCAGCGTAGTGGCTCTGCTGCTGGTGGCGGGAGTGCTGGCATTGGCCATCCTCTACAAGCGTTATCGACGCATCAGCAACAGCCGTCAGCGCATCAATCAGCAGCTAAACGCCACTGTGGCGCAGCTGGAGCAAAGCAACACGGCTCTTCGTGAGCGCGACAAAATCAAGGAGCAATATCTCGGGCGTTTCCTCGCGCTCAGCAGTTCACTCATCGACCGCACCGAGCGGCAACGTAAAGCCCTCAACCGCCTTTCGATGGATCGCAAACAGCAAGAGTTGGCCACGGTGCTCAAGAGCCAGAATTTTTATCACGAGAACACCGCGCTGTTTTACCACCATTTCGACACGGCGTTTCTCAGCATTTACCCCGATTTTATTGATGCAGTGAACCGGCTCTTGGAACCACAGCACCGCATCATGCCTAAGGACGGCGGCCAATTGTCGACCGAGTTGCGCATCCTTGCGCTGTTGCGGCTCGGTATCACCGACAACAAAGAGATAGCAAGTATCCTGCGCTCGTCCATCACCACCATCTACACCTATCGCTCCAAGCTCAAGTCGCATGCCATCGACAAAGAAGCCTTTGAAACACTTGTGAAAAATCTGCAATTACACGGTTGAAGAGTTTAGATTTTTAGGCGGTGAAAATTCCTCTATATCACTTGCTGCCAATAATTTAGAAGTTTTTAAAGTTTTGATTTTTCTATCGCCCTATTTCGGGTGATGGCTAAAAGGTGTACTTTTGCATCAAAACCAATAAGTATCACCTTAATAACTGACACAATGAGAAGTAATACATTGATGAAATCTCTGGTTGCCGTGTTTGTGTTCGCTATGAGCTGGAACATGAGCGCTTGGGCACAGTCGGCGGTGTCGCTCACACCTGCCGCGTCGCAGGCAACACAGAACTTCGACAACATGTGGGATGCGACTGCAGGCGAGGCAATTCTTGCCATGCCTGCCGGTTGGCGCGTGGAGCGGCAGATGGGCGCGGCGCGCACAGTGGGCTCGTTTGCCAATGCTGCCTCACAAGTAATGTACACGGGAGGAACGAGCTTGGCGAGCAACGCCAAGAACGGAACTTGGAATTTCGTGGCCACCTCGGGCAGCGGCGACTGCTCGGTGGGTGGCCTTTCTACTACGGTGGCCGACGGCACACGCTGCATCAACGTGATGACATGCTTGCACAATGCCGGCGACGAGGCCATCAGCAAATTGGTGCTGAGTTATGACATCGAGAAATACCGAGAGGGCGATAATGCCGCGGGATTTGCCGTGCAGGTTTATTTCTCGACCGATGGCACCACTTGGAGCAACGCCGGTGACGATTTTTACACCTATTTTGCTCCTGATGCCGCAACGCAGGGCGCTGCCGTGGTCCCTATCAGCACAACGGCTGTCAGCGGTAAGCAACTCATGGTGAACGTTGAGGCCGGTGCCGATGTGTATCTGGCATGGAACATCAGCGTGGCCAGTGGCTCCAGTCCCAACAAGGCTATGGGGCTTTCGGTCGACAATGTGGTGATTGACGCCACTTACGCCTCACAGGACCAATCGGCACACATCTTTGTGGAGGACGTGAGCAAGTGGAGCGATTTGAAAATGTCGGTGTCTGGTTCTCAGACAATTGAAGCATCGGCACCTTCGGGTAATGCGGTGGTCAATGGAGTGACCTACAAAGTGTGGGAAATCGCACGAGATGGCGGTGCTTGTTCTCTTACTTTCTCCGACGGTGGCTCGCACTCGGTGAGTGTGGATATGACCGCCGATGACGACTATTATTATTGCCTCACGACCGATGCAATCACACCGATTGACGATCCTGCAACCTACACCGGCTATGTGGACCCCACGCGGCCACCGTTTGTGGCGTCGGGAATCTTCTTGCGCGGTGAGGTCAACAGCTGGGGCTCACCGGCCGAATGGGAGTTCAGCGATGAAGGCGGCGGTGTCTATGCGCTTTACGACAAAACGTTGAGCGGCTCGTTCAAGGTGGCCGACGCATCGTGGAGCTCGGCCTGCAACTATGGCAGCAATGGAGGCTCGGTGCTCGTCGACACGCCTTATGAGCTGGTGCTGGGCACCAACGACAACATTTCCTGCGGTGGAAACACCTATGTGTGCAAGCGCATTGTCCTCACCATCGCCGACGGCAAGGCCACGCTGCTGTTGCAAAGCGACGATGATGCCACTGGCCTCACCGAGGTTTATGTGATGGGCGACAATAACAGTTGGAACTACATGGACACCTCCGGCAAGCTCAGCCTGACCGGTGACGACGTGTTCCAGGGACAGGTCACCTTCCCGGCCAGTGACGACGGATTCAGCCACTGGCGCATCTACCAGCGTCTGGGCATGGGCGGTGTGTGGGGTGCCGAAAGCGACCTCACCGGCGACAATACGTCGGGCACATTGGTTAAAGGCAGCACCGGCACGGTGTCGACTGCCCCCGGTACTTATGAAGTGACGTTCAATCTGGCCACCGGAGAGTTCTCGCTTGTGAAGGCCGCCTCCACTGCTGTGGAAATGACGTTGCAGCCGGCCGATGTGGTGCTTGTTCCGCAATTGCCCGAGCAGGTGAAAGTTCTCTCGCTCAACAACAGCCTGATTTATTACAATGACCAAGACAAGGTGTTCAACGACATCGCTTCAGCGATGGGCAAGGACGCGGTTTGGACCAAGCACACCCTGCTGGGCAAGTCACTCCAGACACATTGGGAGGAAGGTGACGGTGTGGCCGCTGACGGCAATCCCGGCGCCAAGATGCTTGTGCGCAGCGACGCGTGGAGCCACATCATCTTGCAGGAGCAGAGCAGTCTGCCGCGCACCAATGTGGAGTCCTTCCGCGCCAATGTGAAACGCTGGGTGGACTATATCCGTGAGTATTGCCCCAATCCCAACGCCATTATCATTGTGCCCGTCAACTGGGCATATAGCGGTGACTGGGGCAATTACACCGCGTTCAACGCTGCTTTTGTGAAAAACTATCAGGATGTGGCGCTCGATTTGGGTGTGACGCTTTGCCCGGTGGGGCTGGCTTACCAAGCCGTTTATGAGCAAGAAGGAAGCGAGGGTGCCAACACTTGGTTCCTCGACGACCGTCATCCTACCCTCAAGGCTACTTATATGGCCGCCGCTATGGAGTATGGCCTCATCTTTGGCGAAGATCCTGCCACTATCACGCAGGTTCCCGCGGGCATGAGTGCCGCCGATGCTGCCAGCATGCGCGCTTATGCCAGCCAGGCACTTGCCGGCTTCACCAACTATGTGGATCACACCGCCGGAGTGGTGCGATACAAAGTCACCGTCCGCGACCAGTTCGGCATGGAGGTCGACCCCGCCGAGCCGGTGACCCTGACGCTGAGTGGCGGCGGTGCCATCGACGATAACCGAGTGTTCACCAGCAATGGCGAGCAGGGCACCTACGACGTGACTGCCGCTACGGGAAGTTTCAGTGCCGCCGCTACCCTCAAGGTGGCATCGGCTCTTACCGAAGTTACCGTCTATCCTGCCATCGAGCTTAACGAGGACTGCCTGAAGGCTTCTGAGACATTCGACGGCATGGGCGACGATGCCACTGCATCGCTGCCCGAGGCTTGGCGCATCGATCGCATCCTCACCGAGCCTCGCACGGTGGGACGTTTTGACATGGCCGACGAGTCCACAATGTACAGTGGCGGGGTGAATCTGCCCAGCAACGCCAAGAACGGCACTTGGAACTTTGGGGCCGACGACGCTGCCGACCGTGCGGTGGGCGGCATCTCAACGGGAGTGGCCAACGGCACGCGCTGTGTCAATGTATATGCCCATCTGCTCAACACCGGTCGCAAGAACATCGAGCATCTCAATGTGAGCTACAATGTGGAGAAATACCGCAAGGGCAACAATTCGGCCGGCTTTGCCGTGCAACTGTATTACTCCATCGACGGACGTAACTGGACCAGTGCCGGTGAGGATTTCCGCACCTATTTCGCGCCCGATGCCGAGACGGCTGGCTATGCCAGTGTTCCCGGAGAGACGGTGGCCGTGAGCCATGAACTGGGCACCGATTTGGCACGTGGATGCGACCTGTATCTGGCATGGAACATCAGTGTGGCCAGCGGAACGGCCGCACAGGGTGCCATGGCCATCGGTATCGACGATTTCGAGGTGAGCGGCTCCCTGCCCGTGATTCCCGAATCCAAACACTACGTCTTTGTCGACGACCAAACCACTTGGGATGCCATGGGACTCTATGCGTGGGGCGACAGCGAGTTGTTCGGCACATGGCCCGGCGAGGCCAGTGTGGGCGATTCCATCGTGAACGGTGTGCAGTATAAAGTGTTTATGCTCGACACCGAGGGCGGCAACTACCACCTCATTTTCAACAATTGGAACAATGGACAGCAGACACCCGATTACGACATCGTGGCCGACCGTGACTACTTCTTTGTGGTGACCGATACCGAAGCCACCGAGATTGAGGAACCCACGGCCATCAACGAGGTGAAGCCGGTGGTCTCAAAAATCGTGGTCACCGACAGCATGGCCGCTTTTCCCGGCCGTCTTGAGGTGTATAACCTGCACGGACAGCGAGTGATGACAGGTGAAGACATGGTGAACATGGCGCAACTGCCCCGAGGCATCTATGTGCTGCGCGCCACCTCCGGCCACCACACCGTAACTACCAAGGTAGCCCGCTGAAGTTGATACCGGATTAAAAAGCCTGCGCCACAGACACCAATATTCTGTGGCGCAGACTTTTTCTGCAATGAATGGTGAAGAAACCCAAATAATCTTTGGGCTTATTGTTCCATAATCATGTTTACCAAGGTAGTGACATCAGCAATACTGGTCTCACCATCGCCGTTGATGTCGCTGTTCTCGTTGCTGCTGCTTGACATCACCAGAGTCACCAGTGCTGTTACATCGGCGATGCTCACCTCGCCGTCGCCATTCACGTCACCATCGCTCGGCTCAGTCTCACTGTCGCTAATAAAGAAGAACGTTTTCCACTCGTTGGCATTCTGATATGTGCTCATCGTTCCCTTAGGCACATAGAGTGTGCATGTCCACTTGTCTAAGTCATTGAATACACCGGAATAAGCAGTGGGCGGTATGGCACGTAGCACCCGCAATGTTTTAATGTTGCTGCATCCGTCAAACGAGTGGGCTTTGATCTGTGCAACATTTGCGCCCAGTTTCACGCATCGTAGGGCTGAGCAACCGGCGAGCATGTACTCGTCAATTGTATTCAACCCTGGGCCTATCCCCGGGTGTTTTATATTGATTTCTTGGCAAGAACTGCCGCCTGTGTAGTTGTAGAGGAATCCATCGTTAACAGTGATATCATTAGTTTGCGGACTACCGTTGCCTTCGCTGAAAATGACATGGGGGTTGTCAGCAGTGAAGGACAACTTGTAGTACTCGACACCATTAATCGTCTCCTTGTCAAGAGTGTTAATCTTTACTCCAGGCCATGTCAGGAAGAGGTTCTGTCCACCATCTTGCCATGCCCAGATGTTGTAATTTCCCGCACTCATCGGCATGTAGATGGTTGCGTAGGGTGATGCTTGAAAATCGTCGGTTTCGAAATAGTCGCTACCGGCAATGAATTCCCGCATCTGCTTACAGTTCTCAAACGTGTGTTGGCCGACCGAAATCACCGAGTTAGGCAGTGACACCTTGCCCAATGCCGACTCGGCGAAAGCATATTGACCAATCGTGGTGACAGCCCCGAAATCCACGGTACGCAACGCGTCACATTTATAGAATGAATAATTGGGCAGGGTTGTGACTGTCGCACCCGTGGCAACAGAACGGAGCGTGTAGTTGCCTGCGGCAGCGCATTCGTCCACCTCTGTGGGAGTGAACTCCACGTTGCGGTACTTCACCTTTTTGATTTCAATGTCGGCCGGGCATTTAGTTTCATCAATGTCCACAATCCGAACCTGGCGATTGGTCATGTCGCTAATCACATACGTCACACCATCCACCTCAAAACTCGTGTTCGGATCCAGTAAAACATTTCCCCAATTGCTGCCTGACGGTGCAATCCCAATTGTTCCGCCTAAACTATTAGTATTTAAAGAAATGTTGTTGGAGTATATCCTTGTTTTTCGTGCAGGATTATCATAAAAAGCGTAGCCCCCTATTGTTGTGACACTTGCGGGGATGCGAATCACAACCAATGCGCAATATTGAAATGCAAACCTGCCGATTTCAGTCACCTTTTCGTTCCAAACAATTTTGTTCAAATTTTTGCAACCATAGAACGCATACTCACCAATGGTTGTAACATTGGCTGGAAAGACAACTGATGTGAGGCCGGTACATCCTCGGCAGATATAGTTTGGAATCAAGGTGAGGCCGGTTGGGAAAGAGATGGCTTTCAGCGATGTGCAGTTGTCAAAAGCGTTAGTGCCGATAGTTTTTACACTTGTGGGGAAGGCTATGGCGGTGATTTTGGAGTTGGCCACGAAATTGGCGGGAATAGTCTGCACCTTGCTGCCGATGGTCACTTTCTCGATGTTGTTAGTGTAAATGCCGCCGTTTGTCGTCAGGTTGATTGCGTTCCAGGTGAGCGACTTGATGTTGTTGCACGAGGAGAAAGCATTGCTGCCAATAGAGGTGATGTTTTCCGGAATTGTCAGTGAAGACAGCCCTGTGCAGCCCGAAAAAGCGTTGCTTCCGATGCTGGTGACTTGATTAGGAATGTTAATTGCTGTCAGGCCGGTGCAGTTTTGGAAAGCATTGTTACCAATTTGTCTGACATTGCTCGGGATGGTAATGGACTTGAGGCTTGTGCAGCCGTTGCATAGGTAAGAAGGGATAGATGTGAGACCCGATGGCAAAGCCAATGATTTCAAGGAAGTACATCCGCTAAATGCATAACTTCCTATATAAGTTACCGACGACGGAACGGATACGGATGTGAGCAACGAGCAATCTTGAAAAGCCGAGGTCCAGATACTGCTAAGACTTGCCGGCAAAGTAATACTGGTGATTCTTGCTCCCTTTACAAAATTATTCGGTAGGATTTGGACTTTGCTGCCAATGGTAACATTGGTAATGTTATTGGTGCTCATGTTGCCATTCTCACCGCACCTAATCGCATTCCAAGTGAGGTTTCTGATAGGGGCGTTGTAGAAAACGTTGCTCCCGATGGTCGTCAGCTGTTCGGGAATAGTCAGTGATGAAAGTGAGCTGCAACCATAAAAGGCATTATTTCCTATCTCGGTAACCTTGTTGGGTATGCTGATGTCAGTCAGGCCGGTGCAGCCATAAAATGCGTTTTGGCTGATAGCGGTGAGGTTTGCCGGCAAGGTGACACTGGTGATTTTTGCGTTTTGCATGAAGTTGTTGGGTAAACTGGTCACGTTACTGCCGATGGTCACCTTAGTGATGTTGCCGGTGTTGAGGAATTGATTCAAGTCACGGCCATTGGTGAGATTCCATGTAACTTGCGTGATGGGGCACTCGCCGAAAGCCGTGTTGTGCACAGTCCCAATAGTGGCGGGGATAGTTATGCTCTGCAATGCCGAGCAGCCGTAAAAGGCTTGATAACCTACCGCGGCTCCGGCGGGTATAGCCACTGACTTAAGCCCTGTGCAGCGGTCAAAGGCGCGTTGTCCGATGGTCTTGAGACTTGCCGGCAGTGTGATGGTGGTGATTTTTGATGTCCGCACAAAATCATCGGGCAGGGTCTGTACCTTGCTGCCGATGGTCACCTGCTCGATGTTCGCGGCATCGATGTTGCCATTGTAATTTAGGTTTACCGCGTTCCAAGTGAGCTTTTTGATGCCGGAGCAGTAGAGAAAAGCACTGCCGCCCAGAGTCTCCACACTCTCGGGGATGGTGATGGCCGTAAGTTTGGAGCAGTACTGGAAAGCGCCGTCGCCAATCGATTTCACGCCTGTGCCCATGTTCACAGTGGCCAGATTGGAGCAACCGGCAAACGCCTGGCTACCGATGGTGGTCACGGTGTTGGGGATGGTGACACTTGTCACACTGGTAACGCCATACAGGTGCATTCCTATGCTCGTTATGGACGATGGGATGGTGAGGCTGGTGACCTTTTGGTTATTGGCATAGAGGTCGTGGCTACTGGTGATGGCACCCGTGAGAGTGGTCTTGAACCACGCGTCGAGCGATGCCACATAAACCGACTTGATAGCATTGCAGCCGTAAAAAGCACTGCTACCGATGGTTTTGACGCTGGCTGGGATAGTGACGCTTTGCAGATTGGAACACTGGGAAAACGCGCTTTGTCCGATGCCTGTGACATTGTAAGTAATATTTCCGTCGAGCTTGATTTGGCTGGGAATCACCACATTAGTGAGGCTTCCGCCATAGTTGCTGCTGTTGTTCACAGTGTAGGTCACATAGACCGATGTGCCGTCACCATCGATATTATATGCCAAGCCATTGTACATGAAGTCATAGGCCAAAGCTTGGTTGCCACTTGCCAGAAGAAGCAACAGTAAATAGGATTTGAGTAAAAGATTTCTTTTCATGGATTGTTGTGTTTTGATGGTTATTGCTTCTTGTATTCCATGTCAGCGACAAACGTCTCGCCCACCATCTGTGAGAAGTCCTCATGCAGCACCAGCGTGGCAGCGTCAAGGCGTTTGATGGTGATTTTTAATCCGTCGGATTCTTCGATGCCGTCAAGAAGGAGTTCTATGCCCTTTACCCTGTAGTTCACCCCATTCACTTTCTTGGTGGTGAAAGAGAGCGTTTCGTCCCAAATGGTGATGCTTTGGCCCGTGGCCGACTCCAGGTCATGTTTCATGCTGTTCAGTTGGGATGCGGTGAAATCAAAAGTATATCCGGCCACCGTCTCGGTGCCACTGCTGAATTTCCAGTTTCCGACAAGTCGCTCGGTATAGGAAGAATTGTTCTCTCCGCCAGGTTCATCTTTATCGTCACCGCAAGCGGTCATGGCCACCGACAATAGGAGCGTCAGCAGCAGGTACAGGAGTTTGAGGTCATGCTTTTTCATAAATGCAATCCGTTTGCCGCTTGAGTCCCCGAATTTGGCAATAGTTTAAAAGTTAATAGTAAATAAGAGCGTGGGAACTTTTCTGAATATCTCCACTGAGGCATCGCCAAACGCCCTATCGAAAACAAACAGTATCCCCCACGCGATGCCGATATACTGTTCCCTCCTATGTCAAGTGGGGGAGGTGTATAGGCACACATGAGCGTCGTGTACTGCTTATCCCTTCGATAAAAATTTTGGCGAATTCCAGTGGAAGGATAAAGCAAAAACGCTACTTAAATATGTCTTTCTTGCTGGCCGAAAAACTATGACCAGAAGATTGATGCAAAGATAAGAAATTATCAGCTAATTTAAGATGGAATGCGCAAGTTTTTTAGATGGTGAAAGCGGCCATCGGAGAATTGCTCTCCGATGGCCGCATTATGTGGGGGATGGCGGGAATGTCAGTTGTGGAAGATGAGGGCTGACTGGGCGGGGACGGTGACTTTGCCTCCCTGCACCGAACCGAGTCCTCGCTCGCTGCACACGCCACTGCGGCACACCACGGCGTAGGGGCCTTGCGGCACGTCGATGGTGACAGCCTTTTTATTGGCGTTGAGCACAACGTAGATGTCGTTCCAGCTCTCGCGCTTGATGCCGCGACCGTCGATGTGGAAGGCCACCACGCATTCTTGTGCGGGCAGGAAACTCAAGTGCTGACGCACGAGGTCGGCCTGCCCCATGTGGAAGGCGGGATGACGGTGCCGCATGGCGATGAGCCCTTGATAATAGGCCATGACCTGCGGATGCCGCTCGATGCCGTTCCAGTCGAGGTGGTTGATGTCGTCGGGGCTTTCAAAACTGTTGTGAACACCCTTCTTGGTGCGCAGCATTTCCTCGCCGCTGAGGATGAAAGGCACACCCTGCGAGGTGAGGACAGCCGTCTGAGCCAGCAAGTCGAGGCGGATGAGCTCGGCTGTGCTGATGCCAGGAATACTGGCTTTGAGGCGATCCACGAGGCACATGTCGTCGTGGCAGCTCACATAGCTGATCATCTGAGTGGGTTGCAGGCACCACGGCTCTTTGCTGTAGTTCACCTTGGAGTAATCCACCTGCGGATGTTCGATGGCTCCCACAATGCCCATTTTGATGCTTTCCTCATGACCGGGCAGGCCAGCCAGGAAGGCCGGCTTGGTGTCGTCGCTGAAGGGGCCGCGCAGGGCATCGCGGATGTCGTCGCTGAAGGCGGCGATGCCGGGCATCTGCTTCATGTGGCCCTTCATGCCCAGTTTCTCGTTGGGGTAGGCGCATGAGCCGGCGCTCCACCCCTCGCCATAGATGAAGATGTCCTTGGGAAGGGCTTGCCGGATGGCATTCATCGTTTCAATGTCGTGTACGCCCATCAGGTCGAAGCGGAAACCGTCGATGTGGTATTCATCGACCCAGTATTTCACGCTCTCAATCATGTAGTTGCGCATGACCGGACGCTCGCTGGCGGTTTCGTTGCCGCACCCGCTGCCATTGCTATAGGTGCCGTCGGGGTTCTTGCGGAAGAACTCATCGGGCATCGTGAGCTGGAAATTGCTGCCCTCGATGTTGAACGTGTGGTTATACACCACGTCGAGCACCACCTTGATGCCCACACGGTGCAGTGATTGCACCATTTCCTTGAACTCGCGGATGCGGGCATTGGGATTGGCGGGGTCGGTCGAATAACCGCCCTCGGGCACGTTGTAGTTGAGCGGGTCATATCCCCAATTGTAGCGGTTGAGCTCCAAGTGCGACTCGTCGATTGACGCATAATCGAACGACGGCAGGATGTGCACCGCATTCACACCCAGTTGCAGCAGGTGCTCGATGGCTGCCGGCTCGGTGAGCGCCAGGAATTTGCCTTTGTGCTCCAAGCCCGAGCTGGCATCGATGGAGAAATCCCGGTGATGCATCTCGTAAATGACCCAATCGTTGGGTGCAATGTGAGGCCGACGGTCACGTTCCCAGTCCTCGGGGTCGGTGTCGCGCATGTCGACGATGGCCCCGCGCCGACCGTTCACGCCCACTGCCTTGGCCCACACTCCCGGCGTCTCGCCGCGGAACTTGCCGCCGTACTTCACATCGAAAGTGTAGAAACGCCCTTTCAGGTCGCCCTTGACGTCGGTGCTCCACAATTTGTAGCCATCGGGTTGTGTGGTGGCTTTAAGGTTCACGGTCTTCATTACCTTGCC
This sequence comes from Muribaculaceae bacterium, assembly GCA_017483645.1. Taxonomy (GTDB): domain Bacteria; phylum Bacteroidota; class Bacteroidia; order Bacteroidales; family Muribaculaceae; genus Sodaliphilus. The sequence goes on from JAFUWD010000022.1 coordinate 43,183, forward strand.
TGCTGCGCCAGCGTCGTAAAGACGCAGTTTCACGGCTTGCGCGTTGCCCAGCGTGAGCAGCTCGAAGTGTGAGCCCTGCGCAGTGTAGGTCACTTCATCTCGCGCCATGGTCACTTGAGGAACAATGAGTGCGAGAAGCAACGAAAAGATGATGAATTTTTTCATTTGCGTCCACTTTGTGTAATCAACTCTTTCACATGATTATTGAAATCCTCGGCACGCATCAGCTGCTCAATGGTCATGTGCATGCGGTAGCGCCAATAGTGACGCGGATTGGCCGGGATGTTGATGCGTTCAGCATTGGGGTCGGGCAGGCGCAGCTCGTCGTCGATGGAGAGCCAGTCTTGTAACGACAGCAAGCACAGCATCGACGGGCAGTTGAGATGGTTGCGCACGATGTCGTCAGCCAGCCATCCCGGCAGCGGGTGCGGTGCGGCGTCGCCTCGCCACAGCACGGTGTTGTAGTACTGTTGTGTCTGCTCCCAGTCCTCATCCCACCACTGTCTGAGGGTGTTCATGTCGTGGGTGGAGATGGTGGCCACCGAGCGGTATGGATTGCTCATGAGGTTGCCAAACTTCAGGTGGTTGTCCTTAGGCATCGACTGGATTTCGAGGCTCAGGATGCGCAGCTCGTTCATCACCCATGCCACGCAATCGGGCACCATGCCCAGGTCTTCGGCACAAACGAGCATGCGGGTGGCCTGCACCAGTTTGGGCAGTTTCTTCATGGCCTCGTGGTACCAGAAATCGTTGTTGCGACGATAGTAGTAATCGTTGTAGAGGCGGTTGAAGGCTTGCTTGTCGTTGTCGTAGAGTGCTTCGTAGATGAAGTCGAACTGCACCGAGATGCGCGGGTGGTACAGGTCGGGGTTCTTGCGGTCGCGCACAAAGAGCACATTGCTGATGAGTGCGTACAGTCCGTCGCGAATCCAAATGTCGTCGTTGCTCTCACGCCCTTTGAAGAAAGCTTCCACCTTGCGTTGCGTGTCGAAAGCGGGACGCATGCGGTAGATGTCGTCGTGCACACGCTCCACATAGGTGTCGCGCACATGATTGGCGTGTGGGCCGAAGATGCGGTCGAGCACCCAGTCGGCGATAAACGGTTTGGTCATCAGCTCCTCCTGGAAGTTGAGGCCGTAGCCGCGAATTTCATCGGCGCTCATGCCCAGTGCCGGTGAGAATTGTCCCAGCAAGCCATGAACTGCGTCGATGGGAATTTCCCAGATGCGGAAGAAGCCCAGCACATGGTCGATGCGGTAAGCGTCGAAATACTGCGCCATCTTGCGGAAGCGCTTCACCCACCATGTGCAGCCGTCGGCCAGCATCACATCCCAGTTATAGGTGGGGAAGCCCCAGTTTTGGCCGTTGGTGCTGAACGCATCGGGCGGCGCACCGGCTTGTCCGTTTAGGTTGAAGTAGCGGGGCTCTACCCAGGCTTCCACGCCGTCGCGGCTGATGCCGATGGGAATGTCGCCCTTGAGCACCACATGCTTGGTGAGCGCGTACTCGTGAGCGCCGCGCATTTGGCGGTCGAGGTGGTATTGCACAAAGTACCAGTAGGAAACCGCTTTGTAGAGTTTGGTACGGGCGTTGCTCATGGCCTTGCGCAGGTCGTCGTCAAAGGTCTGGTGCTCGGGCCACTGGCTGAATGATGCCGTGCCGTACTCGTCGCGGAAGTGGCAGAAGGCGGCATAAGGCACCAGCCAATCTTTATTTGCCTCAAAAAACGCCTTGAACTCCTCGCTTTTCATCGTTTCGGCACCTTCTTGCTCAAAGATGAGGTGCAGATATTCGTGCTTGGCGTTGTTCACCCGCTCATAGTCGATTTGGGGCAATGCGTTGAGTTCCTGGCGCAGGGTCTCGAACTGCTCGGCGCGTTTTTTGTCGGCCAGAGGCGGCAACTGGTTCAAATCCATGTATTGCGGATGCAGGGCATAGATGCTGATGCTGTTGTAGGGGTAGCTGTCGGTCCAGGTGTGGGTGATGGTGCTGTCGTTGATGGGGAGCACTTGCAGGGCGCGCTGGTCGGTGCTGGCCACCCAGTCAATCATGAGCTTGAGGTCGCCGAAGTCGCCCACACCGAAGCTCTTCTCGCTGCGCAGCGAGAAGATGGGCACCACCGTACCGGCCAACTTGGCTGGATAGACAGGGAAATAAGCCTGGTTGAGTTCATAAACCACCACATCGCCGGAGCGCATGGCGGTGGGAACCACCCGGCGATTGTCGCCGGTTTCCCACATGGGGCTGGCATCGCCTGGCTTGTCGATGATGGCAAACTTGAACTCGATGATGGGATTCTTGAATTTGGAGGCATCGAGGGTGATGACCCACTCGTTGTGATTGTGCTCCACCATGGGCAACGCGCGCGTTCCGTCCCAGTCGCCCAGGGCTGCCTCGTTGCCAATGATGGCCAGGCGCTCACCCACGCGCAGCTGCGGGGCGCGCACCTTGAGCTGAATGCTCTTGGAGTAGCGTGTCTCGGACACGTCGTGATGCTCATGCGCGGCCACACAGTCGGTGAAAGCTGAACTGTAGAGGTAGCTGTCTTCGGGGATATCGTTCCAGTGGTCCCAGGTGGTGTATTTGACTCCCTTTGCCGCACTCAGGTCGAGGCGGTGGGGCACCACCAGCCATTCATGGCGCAGTTGCACACCATTGCGCTCCACGCTGTAATAATAGTCGATGTGCTTGACTTCGTTCACTGGCACATCGGCCTCGGTGCGCCACTGGCGTCCGTCGACCGTTTTCAAGTCATAGCGCTTGGCCACCGTGCCGTCGGCCGACAGCATGTTGAGCACTATTTCCTCTCCGTAGACCGTCTTGTAGTCTAAATTGAATTTTATTTTCATTGCAGTTGTTGGGTTAAGCTAAAGGTGGTTATTTCTTTTTCTCTTGGATGATGAACACGCAGGCGGCGCCCACCACGAGCAGGATGCCTGCCAGGATGAGCATGTTGCCCTGCACCGAGCCGAAGGCCGAGAGCAGCACGCCACCCAGTGCGGCGGCCACAATCTGCGGGATGCAGATGGTGCAGTTGAACAGTCCGAGCATGGTGCCCATGTACTTGCTGCCCTCCAGGGCGTTGGTCACGAGTGTGAACGGCATGGCCAGCATGGCGGCCCAGGCGAAGCCGATGAGGAAGTAGGGCACGAATAGCAGGTACTGATTGGTGCAGTAGGGAACCATCACAAAGCCGATGCCGCCGATGACCAGGCTCAGTGCATAGGCCACCTTGATGTTTTTGAACTGCGGCAGCACCACAGCCCAGATCACGCTGCCGATGGCCTGAACGGCAAAGAGGATGCCCACCCAGTTGCCGGCAGTTTGATAGCCCTCGCTGGCGGTGTCGGCGGTGTGCCACACGGTGTCGGCGATGGTGCCGTTGGTGTAAGTCCACATGTACATGAATGCGGCCCAGCAGAAGAATTGCACCAGTCCCACCTCGAAGAACACCTTCCATGCGTGGGCCTTGTTGCTTTCGGCCGTCGATTCGTCCGATTTCTCGTCGCCGGCAATGGCGGCAGCCTGGAACTCGGCCATCTGGGCGGGAGTGTATTCCTTGACCTTGGCCGTGGTGTAGAGCACGCACAGAATCAGGATGGCGGCGCCCACGTAGAACGACCACTTGACCGATGCCGGGATTTCACCCTCGGGGGCGGTGTTGGCGATGCCGATGGCCGCGAAGAGGAACGGGAACACATAGCCAGCCAGCGAGCCGGCGTTGCACAGGAACGACTGGATGCTGTAGGCCTTGGCTTTCTGCTTCTCGTTCACCATGTCGCCCACCATCATTTTGAACGGCTGCATGGCCATGTTGATGCTGGTGTCGAGGAACATGAGTGCAATCAGGCCGAAGGTCATGGCGCTGGCCACCGTCAGTCCCAGCGAGCCGGCGTTAGGCAGCAGGCACATTACAATCACGGCCACAGCCGCACCCACAAACAGATAGGGGATGCGGCGGCCGAAGCGTGTCCACGTCTTGTCGCTGAACAGACCCACCAGAGGCTGCACCACCATGCCCATGAGCGGCGGCAGAATCCAGAAGTAACTCAGGTTGTGGGGGTCGGCGCCAAGCGTGGCGAAAATGCGGCTGATGTTGGCACTTTGCAATGCATAGGCAATCTGGACGCCGAAGAAACCGAAACTGATGTTCCACAGTTGGTTGAAACTAAGGTCGGGTTTTGTTTTCATTGTCGTGTTGGTTTATTTTTAAGTGTTTATGTTCTACCACAAAAATAACGTTTTTATTTAAAAATTTCACATACACTTGGCATGAAGTGCCATGTTTTAACAATGCAAACGATTACGTTTCTCTTCTTGCCAGCTCTCGTGGCTGGTGTGGATGCAGGCACTCGATGCGGCAAAGCAGTGGGGAATCGCCGCTTTGCCGCATCGAGTGCGTTGCTACTACTTGCCCGGTGGGGGTCAGAAATCGAGGATGAGTGTGGCGCGCGGTTCCATGGGGATGTCGCGCGTGAGGTCCACGCTGCGGCCGGTGGGCACGTCGACGGCGGTAGTGTGGCGTCCTATCACCTCGGCATATCGCGCCACATTGAGTGTGCGCTGCCCGGGCGTGCCGTTGACGGCGGTGAGCACCGTGCGGCCTGCGAGGGTGCGTGCAATCACGTAGATGCCGTCGTGCGGGATGAACTGGATTTGCCGGCCGTTCACAATCACGTCGTTGCCCTGCCGCCAGTGCAGCACGGTGCTCAGCCAGTCGAACATCTCGTTCTCGTCCTTGGTGCGGCCCTGGCGGGTGAAGGCGTTGCGCGTGTCGCCCGGGAATCCGCCCGGAAAGTCCTTGCGCACGTCACCGTCGGTCTTGTCCTTGGTGCCGTTCATCAAGATTTCGGTGCCGTAGTAGAGTTGGGGTATGCGCTTGATGGTGAGCAGCAGCGCCAGTGCCTGTTTCAAGGCTTTCACATCGCGGCCGTTCTCCAGGAAGCGGTTCGTGTCGTGGTTCTCGATAAAAGCCATTACGCTGGCCGGGTTGGGGTAGAGATAATCGAGCACCAGACTGTTGTAAACACGGTTGAAGCCTCGCCACCAGGCATCGGTGGTTTCGGTCTTGGCCGAATCGAGTTTTTCATAAAGCGAGAAATCCATCACGGTCTTGAGGTAGCTGTTCTCGCGTGCCGCGCGGCTGTCGCGCTGCCAAGCGGCGGTGTAGGCCGGCTGTTCCACCCAGGTTTCGCCCACAACGTTGAAGTTGGGGTACTCGTCGTCGATGGCTTTCATCCATCGTGCCATGGCATCGGCGTAGGCATAGGGGTAGGTGTCCATTCTGATGCCGTCGATGCCCGCGGTCTCAATCCACCAGATGCTGTTTTGTATCAAATAATTCATCACATGAGGATTGCGCTGGTTCAGGTCGGGCATGCCGGGAACAAACCATCCTTCCACGGTCTCTCGGGTGTCGATTTGGCTGGCGTAGGGGTCGAGGATGGGTGTGAGCTTGTAGCTCGTTTGCAAGTAGTCGGTGCCGCGCGGGTCACTGCTGCTCTTGTCGGCGCGTTGTGCAAGCCACTGTGGGGCGTTCAGCCAGTCGGCCGATGGCAGGTCGTTCACCCAGGGGTGCTCGAACCCGCAATGGTTGAAAATCATGTCCATCACCACTTTCAGACCATGCCGATGTGCTTCATCGACCAGCCGTGCGTATTCCTCGTTGGAACCGAAGCGGGGGTCCACCCGGTAGTAGTCGGTAGTGGCATAGCCATGATAGGTGCTGTAACCGAAGGCGTTGTCGGGACTGTCGTTCTCCAGCACCGGTGTGAACCACAAGGCCGTTACTCCCAGCTGGTTGAAGTAGTCCAAATGCTGGCGGATGCCCTCAATGTCGCCTCCGTGCCGCAGGCTGGGCTTGGTGCGGTCGTTCACATAGTTTCGCAGGCCGCTCAGCTGATTGTTGGCGGGGTTGCCGTCGGCAAAGCGGTCGGGCATGAGCATATAGAGCACGTCGGCGTTGGTGAAGCCCATGCGGCGGTCGCCGCTCATGGCGCGTGCCTTGAGGGTGTAGGGCACTTTCTTGGTGGAGCGTCCTTGCTTGAAGGTGAGTTGCATGGTGCCGGGCTGTGCTCCGGCGGTGTTGAGATACACAAGCAGGTAGTTGGGCGAGTCCAGACGCACCAAGCTGTCGATGGCTACTCCAGCGTAGTCGGTGGTCACCTGTGCTTCGCGGATATTTGGTCCGTAGACCATGAGTTGCACGGTGGGGTTCTTCATGCCCACAAACCAGTCGGTGGGGTCGATGCGGTCGACCTTGACAGCGGCTTGACCTGCAATAATCCCCAATGTGAGTGCGGTGAAAAGCAATATTTTTTTCATAATGATATAGTTATTTCTCCATGCAAATATAGCAATTTCCCGCAGGATGTCCAAATGTAAAAAGGCGGCACCCATCGCGGGGTGCCGCCTTTTTATCGATAGCGGATAATCACCGATTATCCACGGGTGTTCACTTCACAACCTTCACGGTGCGCGTGGTGCCGTCGTTGAGCTTCATCACCATGATGTTGATGCCTTCGAACGGACGGTCGCTCACCTGTCCGGCCACGTTCACGTAGTGCACATCGGCCACGTTGCTGTCCATGAGCAGAGTGTCGATGGCAGTGGTGATTTCGAGGTTGATGAGCTCGCCACGCAGGTTCTGGAAGTCGAGGTCGTCACCGGCTTTCACGCGGCGCGGTGCGCCACCGGCAGGTTGTTCGGCCTCCCAAGCCTCGTTCAGGTAGATGGCCACGGTCACTGTGTAGTTGCCGCCCACCTGCCAGTTGGCTGGCATGTGGTTGTTGGTGATAATCAGGCTTTGGCCTTGCGGAGCGGCGCTGTAGGCACGCAGCGCGTTGCCGTCCCAGTATCCGCTCATGCGCACCACTTGTGCCAGTTTCACTTGCGGAACCATGCCCTGGCTCATGTCGACCGACTGAATTGCAGTGCTGATTCCGTCGTTCTCCACGGCATTCTCGCTCAGCTCGCTCACGACGAGCACCGGGTTGGTGTCGCGCAGGTCGAGCTTGCCGGTCACGGTGCCTTCGAGGCTCTTGTTGCCCTCAATGAGCTGCTCGGCGATGGCGTCGTTCAGTTGCAGACGGATGTAGTCGGTTCCGTCGGTCACATAGGCATCGCCACCAAGCACTTTCACCACAGCCATGGCCTCGGCCACAGTGTAGTCATTGCCGTCAACACCTTCGGTGAGGATGGTGTGTAGCGGAGTGAGGACTTTCACCTTCTTGAAGGTGGCTTTCACTTGGAATTCGGTGTTGTCGGCATAGTTCGGTGTGAGGAAGTTGGGCAGCGACTCGGGCAGAACGAAAGTGTAGTGCGTGTCGTCGACCTTGGTCACGGTGATGTTGCCCTGGTCAGCGCGCATCTTGCGCGGTGCTCGCGGTTCTTCGCCGCCTCCACCCTGGATTTCATAGCTGGCGCTCACGGTGAGCTGATCCAGCTCATATCCCTGTGCGGGTGTCACGGTGATTGTGACGGTCTCGCCGATGGCAGCTTGTGCTTTGTCGACCTCGGCGGTGCCATTCTCGGTCTCAAGCACGGTGATGTTGTACTTCTTCACCGGCAGCGCCTTGAAGGTGGCCCTGACGGTGACATCGGCGTTCGGCATGGTGAATTTGCCGTCCACAATCGTTCCCATGAACGGCTGGTTCGACAACTCGTAATGGTACGAGAGTTCATCGACTTCGTATCCGGCAGCAGGTGTGATGGTGACGTTGATCACGTCGCCTGCATAGGCGGTTGTCTTGTCGACGGTGACGGTGCCGTTTTCGGTCGGTCCCACGGCCACCGTGTATTCCTTCATGACGAAGGTGACAGCGATGGTGACATCGGCCGCGGGCATGTTGAAGTTGTAGAAACCATAGTCGTCTTGCGTGGTCTCAACCTGCTTCTGCTCGTTGCCCTCGGTGTAGGTGACTTTTACCTCACCCACTTGATATCCGGGTTCGGGCTTAGCATAGACTGACACTTGCTCGCCAACGTTGGCGGTCGTCTTGTCGTCAAGGATGCTCACCGATCCATTCTGTGTCTCGGCCACTGTGATGTTGAATGGGGGCAGCGCCTTGAACGTGGCTCTGACGATGACATCGGCATTCGGCATGGTGAACTTGCCGTTCTCAATCGTCTGCATGAACGGCTGGTTCGAGAGCTCGTAATGGAACGAGATGTCATCGACCTCGTATCCGACCGCAGGTGTGATGGTGACGTTGATTTCATCGCCTGCATTGGCGGTCGTCTTGTCAACGGTGACCGTACCGTTTTCGGTTTGAGCCACTTCCACAGTGTAGGCTTTCTTGACGAAGGTGACAGTGATGGTGACATCGGCCGCGGGCATGGTGAAGTTGTAGAAACCATAATCGTCTTGTGTGGTTTCAATCTGTTTAAGCTCGTTGCCCTCGGTATAGGTGACTTTCACCTCACCCACCTCATAACCGGCCTCGGGCTGTCCGTAGACAGATATTTGTTCGCTGGGGTCGGCGGTCTGCTTGTCGTCCTTCACGGTCACCGTACCATTTTGTGTCTCGGCCACGGTGATGTTGTATTTGCTGGACAAGCGCTCGAAGGTGGCGCTCACGGTCACATCGGCATTCGGCATGGTGAATTTATAAACACCGTTTTCATCGGGGCTGACGGTGTACATCATGTCGCTCTGTCCACCGGCGTAGAAGACGTATTTGACCTCCGTAACCTTGCAGTTGTTGTTGGGGGTGACGGTGAGGACGATTTCGTCGCCATAGGCGGCTTTCTGCTTGCTGGCGGTGACAGTGCCGTTTTCAGACGGTATCACGTTGACATTGTACTCAGTGACTTTGAAAATGCCATACACAGTCACGTCGGCCGCAGGCATGTTGAAGTTGTAGTAACCATATTGGTCGAGCACGGCATCCACTAACATTTCGCCCTCTTCAGTTTCATAAGAGATGTGGATATTATCCACCTCATAACCAGTTTCAGGGGTGGCGCGGACACCCACTTGCTCGCCAACGATAGCGGTCGTCTTGTTGCCGCTGATGCTCAGAGTTCCATGCTGAGTCTCAGCCACGGTGATGTTGAAGAGGTTCCTCTTGAAGGTTGCAGTGACGGTCACGTCGGCGGCAGGCATGGTGAACTTGCCGTCGGTCACGGTCACTTCATTGTTGCCGGCCATCACTTTGAGCGCATCCAGCTCGTAGCCGGCAGCGGGCGTGACGGTGGGGGTTACTTCTTCGCCCATTTGTGCGGTCTGCTTGTCGGCAGCCACTTGACCGTTCTGTGCTTCGTTCACCGTGATGTTGTAGGGCAATTGCTCGAAGGTGGCGCTCACGGTCACGTCGGCATTCGGCATGGTGAATTTGTACACACCGTTTTCATCGGGGGTGATGGTTTTCAAAATGTCGCTCTGTCCACCGGCGTAGAAAGTGTATTTGACCTCCGTAACCTTGCAGTGGTCGTTGGGGGTGACGGTGAGTACAATTTCGTCGCCATAGGCGGCTTTCTGCTTGCTGGCGGTGACAGTGCCGTTTTCAGACGGTGCCACGTTGACGTTGTATTCTGTTGCTTTGAATGTGGCAGACACAGTCACGTCGGCCGCGGGCATTTCGAAGTTGTAGTAACCGTATTGGTCGAGCTCGGTATCCACTGAGATTTTGCCCTCTTTGGTTTCATAAGAAATCTGGACGTTTTCAACCTCATATCCGGTTTCAGGGGTGGCGCGGACACCCACTTGCTCGCCAGGGGTAGCGGTCGTCTTGTCGTCAAAGATGCTCAGTGTACCATGCTGGGTCTCGGCCACAGTGATGTTGTAGGGCAATTGCTCGAAGATTGCGCTCACGGTCACGTCGGCGGCAGGCATTCTGAATTGGTACACACCGTTTTCATCGGGGGTGATGGTGGTGGTCACCAGGTCGCCCTGTTCACCAATGTAGGTGAATTTAACCTCCGCAGCCTTATAGTGGTCTTTGGGGTTGACGTCAAGGCGGATTAAATCTTTATATTGTGCTTTTATTCCAGAGGAAACGAGCCCTCCGTCTCTGTAGATTAAAATCGCTCCGTTTTCAGACGGTGCAATAGTGACGTTGTATTCTGTGGGTTTGAATGTTGCATACACAGTCACGTTATAGGCAGGCATGGTAAAGTAGTAACCGTCTTGGTCGTGCTCAAGACTTTGATTGAGTACACCATGCTCGGTTTCATACTCGATGTAGATGTCATCAACCTCATATCCGGTATCAGGGGTGACGGTAACGCTCACCTTATCGCCCTTGTGGGCTTCGGTCTTGTTGATGGTGATGTCTCCGTCCGTAATGCCAAAGGCCTTGTCGATTCCATAGGTAACAGCCTCAAATGTGGCAGTCACGTTCACGTCGCCATAAGGCATGATGAACTGGTTTCCGTTTTGGATTTCGATTAGCCCGTTTCCGCAAGTCACAATGAATTCAGTCAGTTTATAGCCTTCTTCGGGATAAGCTGTGAGGCTTACCAGATCGCCTTTCTTGGCTTGTGACAGGTCGCTTGTGACCCTGCCGTGCTCGCAATTGCCTGTTGTCACGTTGAAGGTGGGAGCTTCAGGAAATGTCGCGTCAATGCGGGCACCGTAGGGGGCTTCGGGCATCGTGAAGATGTACCTTGCCTCGACAGTGTGGTCGGTGGGCTCGTCGCCGCTGATTTCAATGTCGCCCGCAATACCGATGCGAGCAGGGCCTTGTGCCGATCCGGCATCGATGGTCTTTTTCACCACAATGTCGGATTTGTGGATGCAGTAGCCCTGATTGGGTGTCACGGTGATGACCACCGTTTGCCCTGCTGTTGGAGCCTCAGGCGAGAATGTCACCTGGCCATTACTGGTGGGCGAGACAATCACCTGCTGTGCACCCCACGCCGCTGTTATGCCGCAGAGCAGCATGACGAGCAGCATGAATCGATGTTTAACTGTTTGCATAGTGTTTTTGTTAATAATGTAATGTTATAAAGAGAATAAAATTCATTTCTTGTTTCAATTTGTTCCTCCCCTAAGTTAGGGGAGGTGCCCGTCAGGGCGGAGGAGTGTGTCCTCCTGTGTGGTTGCCGTTGTCGCGGTTTTACACACTCCCTCGGCCTTCGGCCACTCCCCCTAACTTAGGGGGAGAGTTTTCGGCGTCGTTTCTGGTTTGACACACGCCCCGGCCCGTTGGGCCGCATTCCCGAGCTTCGCTCGCCTACCCGTAGCCTTTCCCTCTAACTTAGAGGGGGAAATCCAGGGATGCGGGTATTTGTCGCGCCCAGGTCATTTCGATGTGGGAGCGGCAAAAAGTTGTATTTTTTTTTCATGATGACAGCCATTTTGCCATGCAAAGATAACAATTTTCAATAGAATACACAAATGTAAAAAGGCGGCACCCATTGCGGATGCCGCCTTTTCTATCGATAGCGGATAATCAGTGATTACCCACAGGTGTTCACTTCACAACCTTCACGGTGCGTGTGGTGCCGTTGTTGAGCTTCATCACCATGATGTTGACACCCTCGAAGGGACGTTCGCTCACTTGTCCGGCCACGTTCACATAGTGAACCTCAGTCACGTCGTTGTCCATGAGCAGCCGGTCGATGGCGGTGGTGATTTCGAGGTCGATGAGCTCGCCACGCAGGTTCTGGAAGTCGAGGTCGTCACCGGCTTTCACACGGCGCGGTGCACCGCCTGCAGGCTGCTCGGTCTCCCAAGCCTCGTTCAGGTAGATGGCCACGGTCACGGTGTAGTTGCCGCCCACCTGCCAGTTGGCAGGCATGTAGGTGTTGGAGATAATCAGGCTCTGTCCTTGCGGCGCTGCGCTGTAGGCACGCAGAGCGTTGCCATCCCAGTATCCGCTCATGCGGACCACTTGTGCCGGCTTCACCTGTGAAACCATACCCTGGCTCATGTCGACCGACTGAATCTCAGTGCTGATTCCGTCGTTGTCCACGGTATTCTCGCTGATTTCGCTGACGATGAGCACCGGGTTGGTGTCGCGCATGTCGAGCTTGCCGGTGACAGTGCCCTCCAGGCTCTTCTTGCCCTCGGCAAGCTGCTCGGCGATGGCGTCGTTCAGTTGCAGACGGATGTAGTCGGTTCCGTCGGTCACATAGGCATCGCCACCAAGCACTTTCACCACAGCCATGGCCTCGGCCACGGTGTAGTCAGTTCCGTTGACACCCTCGGTGAGGATGGTGTGTAGCGGAGTGAGGACTTTCACCTTCTTGAAGGTGGCTTTCACCTGGAATTCGGTGTTGTCGGTGTAGTTCGGTGTGAGAATGTTGGGTAACTCTTCGGGCAGTACGAATGTGTAGTGCGTGTCGTCGACCTTGGTCACGGTGATGTTACCCTGGTCAGCGCGTATCCTGCGCGGTGCGCGAGGATCTTCATCTCCACCCTGGATTTCATAGCTGGCGCTCACGGTGAGCACATCCAGCTCATAACCCTGTGCGGGTGTCACGGTGATGGTGACGGTCTCGCCGATGGCAGCCTGAGCCTTGTCGGTCTCGGCGGTGCCATTCTCGGTCTCAAGCACGGTGATGTTGTACTTCTTCACCGGCAGCGCCTTGAAGGTGGCTTTCACCTGGAATTCGGTGTTGTCGATATAGTTCGGCGTGAGGAAGTTGGGCAGCGACTCGGGCAGGACGAACGTGTAGTGCGTGTCGTCGACCTTGGTCACGGTGATGTCGCCCTGGTCAGCGCGAATCTTGCGCGGTGCGCGGCCACCACCGCCACCGCCACCGTCACTCTGCATTTCGTAACCTGCGCTCACGGTGAGCTGATCCAGCTCATATCCCTGTGCGGGTGTCACGGTGATTGTGACGGTCTCGCCGATGGCAGCCTGAGCCTTGTCGACCTCGGCGGTGCCATTCTCGGTTTCAAGCACGGTGATGTTGTACTTCTTCACCGGCAGGGCCTTGAAGGTGACTTTGACGGTGACATTGGCATACGGCATGATGAATTTGCCGTCCACGATGGTCTGCGTATAATCCTGACCCACCATGCTGTAAATGTAAGATTGCTCATCGACTTCGTATCCGGCAGCGGGCGTGATGGTGACGTTGATTTCGTCGCCTGCATTGGCGGTCGTCTTGTCGACGGTGACAGTACCGTTTTCGGTTTGAGCCACTTCCACGGTGTAGGCTTTCTTAACGAAGGTGACAGCGATGGTTACATCGGCCGCGGGCATGATGAAGCTGTAGTAACCATTTTCGTTTGTGGTTTCAACCTGCTTCTGCTCGTTGCCCTCGGTGTAGGTGACTTTGACCTCACCCACCTCATAACCGGGATCGGATATGCCAGAGAATGTCACTTGCTCGCCTGGGTTAGCGGTCGTCTTGTTGCCCATGACGCTCACCGATCCGTTTTGGGTTTCGGCCACGGTGATGTTGTAAGGCAATTGCTCGAAGGTGGCGCTCACGGTCACGTCGGCCGCTGGCATGTTGAATTTGTACACACCGTTTGCATCGGGGCTGACGGTGTACATCATGTCGCTCTGTCCACCGGCATAGAAGACGTATTTA
>JAFUWD010000023.1 GCA_017483645.1 Muribaculaceae bacterium
TGCGGCACATCACCCCGGTGGCCTTGGCCGGTTACCTGGCCGGCATGGCCTGCTATTGGCTTCAGACCTTGGTTATGTAGTACGTCCTGCATGAATAGAAAAAAGCGCCCCTGCCATTACCGGCAGGGGCGCTTTTCGTTGTTATTCAGAACAGAGCGGCAGGATTACTGCTCCAAGACAATCGACACCAGCGAGGTGACATCGGCAATGGAGACTTCGCCGTCTTGGTTCACATCGGCCGAGGGGAAGTCTGCGGCCGAGGGGCTGTCATTGTTCAGAATAATGTTGACCAGCGAGGTGACGTCGGCAATGGAGACTTCGCCGTCTTGGTTCACGTCGCCTATCTCGAATTCGGATGCGGAGTTGTCCTTCAGTTCAACGGGATAAAGCTCAATGATGGATGTTTCCGAGCCGCTGGGCTTGTAGAGCGTGACAAACACTTTCACATCGAAGGTCTTGCCTTCCAACTCCTCGGGGATGGTAACCGTTTGGTCGAACTTGTTGAACAGGATAGTGGGAGTCTCACTTTCGTCTTCGATGGTGTACTCTTTGTCCTTTTCGTTCTTGGTGATGGTGGCGTTCTTGATGAGGAAATATTTGTGCACATCCTGCTGCGAAACTTCCTCAAGAGCGATTTCTTCGGGTTCCACGGGGTCGCCCTTCTCTTCGCTCACCCAAGTTTCGAGTTCACCGGGTACAATCTCGGTAATGGCTCCATAAGTGGTCCACGATCCCACAGCACCACGGATGATGTCACCATTCTCATAGGTTTGTCCCGTGTTGCCGAATACCAATCCGTAAGTGTCGGCCTCATCCTTCACATAGAGGTTGTTGCCGTTTTGGTAGATGGCAGTGATGGCGCCGGTAATCTTGGCGTTGCTGCCCTTGCCGATGGTGTTGAGCAGGGCGTTGATGTCGGCCACTTCAGGAATCTCAATCTCGCCACCGCCGTGAACGGTGATTTCGGTGGGAGCGAACTGTGGATTGCCACTGTGACCCGACACGATGCCGACCACGTCATAGGTGAGAGTTTCATCGGTGGGCAGGGTCACGGTTCCATAGAACTGGTTGTAACCCACGGCTGTGCCGTTGGCGTCAACCAGGTTGAAGTTGCGTCCGCTGATATTGGTCAGTTTCACATCGGTGAATTTGAGGTAATGTCCCCAGTTTGCCAGGGCCACCATGGTAGTGGTGCCGGCTTCGGGCGAAACGGGGTTGTTGGCCTTGGCGGCCTGGAATCCGCTGAGCGGAGTCTTCATTTCGGGACCTTCGTTATAGGTGGTCTTGGTGCCCTTGAATCCGCCGGGAATCACATCGCCGTTCTTATAAGTTTGTCCGGTGTTGCCGTAGATGCACAGATAACCGGAATTGTCCTTGACGAAGGTGTTTTGGCCGTTCACATAGTAGACAGTGACATCACCGGCAATTGCCTCCACCTTGTTGTCGGCCAGAGCGGCGTAAGCTGCGATGTTCTCAACGCCTTCGGGTTGGGTGCCGGCATTGGGGTCGACCACCTTCACAGGGAACAGGCAGTAGACGGGCTCGGTGTCGTCTTTGTTGACGAGATAGTTACCCACGATGGCATACATGTCCCACACCTTGGTGGTGTCGGTCGAGGCGGACCAGCCACCCATTCCCGAGCGGGCCATCACCTCGCCGCTGGCATCGGTGAGTTTGTTGCCCTTGATGTAAAGCGTGGCGCCCTTGATGAGCACATAGTGTGCAAAGAGCGAGGCATCCACGTCGCTGGCCTGGATGACTTCGGGGTCGATGGGAGTGTTGCTCGACGCGGCCTGGAATCCGCTCTTGGCATCCACCTTGAGTTCCGGTTCAGAACGGTAGGTGGTCTTGGTGCCGATGAAGCCGGCGGGAATCACATCACCGTTTTTGTAGGTCTGACCCAGGTTGCTGCCATAGAAATAGGCGTAACCGCTGTCGTCCTTCACATAAAGGCTGCTGCCGTTATGGGCCAGCACATTCACGGGGTTGGCAAAAGACACCACTGTTTCGTCGGCGGTAGCCTGGTAGGCGGCGATATTGGCCACCTGGGTAGCAGTGCCGAATTCATAGGCGGCCTCGGCCACGTCGCTCACTTTGTCATTGAGGGCTGCAATGGCCTTGACGGTGGTGTTGGTGCTCAGGGCGATGGGTGCGCTGTAGAGCGTGCTGCCGGTTGTGGGCGTGCTGCCGTCGAGCGTATAGTAAATGCTGGCATCGGCGGTGGCGCAGCTCAGCGTCACGTTCACAGGGCTGTAGTAGGTGCCGGCTGCCGGGCTGAAGGTGGGCTTGCTCACAATCACTTCGCCGGAACCAGTCGTAGTAACGGTGGCGGTTTTGAAGCGGTACTGGGTTGCCTTTTCGCCGCGCAGCACGGTAAACGTCACGCTGGTGGCGCTGCCGGTCCATGTCAAATCATGGTTTTCGGCCATCGCCACTTCACCCGCATTGGCCGTTACGTTGGCCCAGGTGGTGGGGCTTGATCCGTGCGTGAGCACAATTTTGGTGATGGGAACCGAGCAGCTCACGGTCATTGTGTTGCCGTTGGGAGTTTCTTTTGCCGAACCGCCATACAGGCGCATCTCTTTACTTCCGGCATTGTAGGCAGGTTCGGTGCTGGCATCGCCTTTAGCGAAAGAAAAGGCGAGCGAGCCACTGCTGACATCGGTGGCGGGCTGAACGTTGCTCGTTCCGTAGAGGTCGCTGAACGTCACTGTTGTCTCATCGGCCACAGCAAAGGCTGTAGTCAACAGACTCATGATGAAAAGGGATAAAAATTTCCTCATGGAGTTAAAAGTTATTTGGTTAATAATTAAAAATTTAGTGCGATTTTGGTTTATTTGGGCAAAGTTAGCAATTTAAATTTAAATTTGCGACAAAATATAGTGATGTTTTACTATGTAAAAAAATTTTTTAACAATTGGGTTTGCTTGGCAAGCGAAGTTGTGCTATCTTTGTTCAATGCAAAAACTTAGGACAGTCATGAATATCCACCGCATGATGACAGCCGTGATAGGGGCTGTGATGACAATGACCCTTGCGGCGTCGGCCGACCCCGATGTGCAGCAGGCGCAAGACTTGTGTGCCAGGCTCAGCGAGCGGCTGCAGCGCCACATTGTGTTCAAGAAGATAGAACCCTGCCGCGGCGCCGATGTCTTCACTCTGGAGAACAACGCCCAGGGCCAGGTGGTGGTGGCGGGCAACAACGCCAACTCGATGGCCGTGGGCCTGAACCGCTACCTGAACCGCTACTGCCACACCACGGTGTCGTGGTACGCCGATGTGCCGGTGGCGTTGCCGGCCACGCTGCCGCTGCTGCCTGCCGGCGAGCGTGTCATCGCGCGCGTGCCGCAACGGTTTTTCCTCAACTACTGCACCTACGGCTACACGATGGCTTTCTGGCAGTGGCCCGATTGGGAGCGCTTCATCGACTGGATGGCTCTCAACGGCGTGAACATGCCGCTGGCCATCACCGGGCAGGAGGCGGTGTGGCGCAGGGTGTGGACTGCGCTGGGAATGACCGACGACGAGGTGCGGGCCTACTTCACCGGCCCGGCCTATCTGCCGTGGCACCGCATGGCCAACATCGACGGCTGGTGCGGTCCGCTGCCTGAGCAGTGGCTCGACGAACAAGTGAGGCTGCAGCAACGCATCGTGCAACGGGAGCGCGCACTGAACATGCGCCCGGTGCTGCCGGCTTTTGCCGGGCATGTGCCGGCCCGCCTGCGCGAACTTTTCCCCCAAGCCAATATCCAGTCGCTGAGCGCGTGGGCGGGATTCGACGACCGTTACCGCACCTGCTTCCTCAATAGTGAGGACCCGCTCTACAGCCGCATCCAGCGCATGTTTCTTGAAGAACAGACACGCCTTTTCGGCACCGACCACATCTATGGTGTGGACCCTTTCAACGAGGTGGACCCGCCCAGTTTCGACCCGGATTATCTGCACGACGTGAGTCGCCACATTTACGAAAGCCTCACTGCCGTCGACCCGCAGGCCGAATGGCTGCAAATGGCATGGTTCCTCTATTACCAGCATGAGTACACACCCGAGCGCACCCGCGCCATGCTCACGGGCGTGCCCCAGGGAAAGATGACGATGCTCGATTACTTCTGTGAGTACAAGGAGATGTGGCGCGACCACGATGCGTTCTACGGCCAGCCATTTGTGTGGTGCTACCTGGGCAACTTCGGAGGCAACACCAACGTGCAGGGCCGTGTGCGGGAGGCCGGCTTGCGCATTGAGCAAGCCCTGAAGCAGTGTGGCGACGCCATGGTGGGCATAGGCTCCACGCTCGAAGGGCTTGATGTGCAGCAGTTCCCCTATGAATACGTTCTGGAGAAGGCTTGGTCGTTGCCAAAAACCGACGAGCAGGTGGTCAATGAGTTGGCCGACCGCCATGCCGGCGAAGACGGTGCTGTGGAGGCCCGCCGCGCATGGGACATCTTGTATCACCGGGTGCTCGACATCACGCCCGCCAATTTCGCCTCGCCGCTGGTGTGCTCCTATCCGGTGCAGGGCAAGGAGAGCCGTGCCGTGAAGTATGATGCCACCCTGTTGCTCGATGCCTGGGACTGGATGCTGGCGCAGGACAGCGTGGTCACCGATGCCATGACCATCGATGTGGTGTGGGTGGGACGGCAATTACTGGGCGACCTGTTTATCAAGGAGAAGCAGGCCTTTGACCGGGCCATCGATGCGGCCGACACGACGGCGATGCGTGCCCGCTCCGACAGGATGCTTGACTTGCTGGCCGACCTGGACCGCCTCAACGCATGTCATCGGCACGCCACCCTGGCCACGTGGCTGCAGCAGGCTCGACGGCTGAGCGACAATTGGCGGCTGAGTGATTATTACGAGATGAATGCACGTCGCATCATCACCACCTGGGGAGGAAATCTCAACGACTATGCGTGCCGCAACTGGAGCGGCCTTGTGGGCGAGTATTACACCCATCTGTGGCGCGATTACATCGACACGGCGATGCAAGCGGTAGCCAGCCGCCGGCCCATGGACAACGACCAGCGCCGCCGCCGTGCCGCCGACTATGGCGAGCAGTGGGCTGTGAGCAAGCTGATGCCGGCCACCGAGCCCGGTGCCGACGTGTTGACGCTGGCCCGGCAGCTGCGTGCCAAGTGGTTCAAGCCAAGCTCAGCTGGAAATCTTGAATAAATTTGTTGAAGTTGGGGTTGTGCTCACGGATGTTGTTCACCACCTCACGAGGAGTGAGGATGCGGTGGTCCGACATCTTTTCACCGATTTTCACATCAATGGCGAGCATGTCGTTGCCCACGGCATCACGCATGGCATTGAGCCAGCCGCCTTTGGTCTTTTCCATGTGCTCCACCTGTCCCTGGCTCTCGACCTCTATCTGGTAGAGCGTGTCGTTGATGCGTGCCGGCCGGGCCAGGCGCATGGTGCTCACGGTGATGTGCTCGTTGGGATGCTGGTCGATGTAGGCTTGCCAGGCGGCTTGCAGTTGCTCGGCGGTGAAAGCCTCATGGCGGGTGGCTGTGACAGGTGCTGCCGGTGCCGCGGGTGCTGTGTCGGCGGGCTGTTTCTTGACGGCCGGTGCCGCCGGAGCGGCCACACGGGTGGTGGAGGCCGGCGCGGCAGGCCGTGGAGCGGGCATGCCACCCATTAGGGGCCGGGCGGCGCGTGCCACGGGTTTGGCGGTGGCTGTAGCCGTCGGCGGTGCGGGTGCCGGTTGCGGCTGCGGCGGTGTGGCCGTAGGCGGTGCGGGTGCCGGGTGCGGCTGCGGTGCCGGGGCGGCAGCGATTTTCTTGATGGGTTGTGCCGGGGCCTCGGCGGGTTGAGGTGCGACACCGGAGAGCTGGCACAGCTTGATGAGCGTGAGTTCCACGAGTAACTGCTTGCTCGACGCGTTCCGGTAGTTCAGGTCGCACGTGTTGCACAAGTCGAGCGCGCGGTAGAGCATGGCGGGAGTCATCTGTCCCGCTTGCTGCACATAGCGCTGGGCTGCCTCATCGTTCATCTCGAGCAAGATGCGGGTTTGCGGCGTGGATGCCACCATCAGGTCGCGCAAGTGCTGGGCCAGTCCGTTCACAAAGAACTGCGAGTCAAATCCGTTGTCACGAATTTCTTTATAGATGAGCATCGCCTGTGGCACATCGCCACCCAGGAAAGCATCCACCAGCCTGAAGTAGTATTCATAGTCGAGCACGTTGAGGTTGTCGATGGCGCTCTGATAAGTGATGTGGCCCCGCGACGAGGCGGTCACCTGGTCGAAGATGGAGAGGGCGTCGCGCATGGCGCCGTCGGCCTTCTGAGCGATGACGTTGAGTGCGGCGTCCTCGGCCTCGATGCCTTCCTGCTGGCACACGTAGCGCAGCTGCTGGGCAATGTCGGGGACGGTGATGCGTGCAAAGTCGTAGATTTGACACCTCGACAGGATGGTGGGTATCAACTTCTGCTTCTCGGTGGTGGCCAGGATGAAGATGGCATATTCGGGTGGCTCCTCGAGGGTTTTGAGAAACGCGTTGAATGCTGCCTGGCTCAGCATATGAACCTCATCGATGATATACACTTTGTAGCGGCCCGTTTGC
Source organism: Muribaculaceae bacterium (assembly GCA_017483645.1). GTDB lineage: Bacteria > Bacteroidota > Bacteroidia > Bacteroidales > Muribaculaceae > Sodaliphilus. Next base: position 6,564 of record JAFUWD010000023.1, read on the forward strand.
GGCGGGATGCGCACCTGCTCGGTGAGGTCGCGGATATCGTCCACGCCATTGTTGCTGGCGGCATCCAGCTCGATGATGTTGAACGACACCTGCTCGTTGAAAGCGCGGCACGAGGGGCACTCGTTGCAGGCCTCGCCGTCGGCTGTGGGATGCTCGCAGTTGATGGTTTTGGCAAAGATGCGCGCACAGGTGGTTTTTCCCACGCCTCGCGGCCCGCAAAACAAGTAGGCGTGCGCCAGTCGTCCGCTGGCGATGGCGCTTTTCAGTGTGTGCGTGAGGGCTTGCTGCCCCACCACGGTTTGGAAGGTGCTGGGCCGGTATTTGCGTGCCGAAACGATGTAGGTGTTGTTATCCATGTCCAGTAAGAAGCTGCGGTTACATTTCTAATTTCGCTTTCTATGGCAAAATTAGTGCAAACCGAGTGAAATGCCAAATTTATTTGAGCATTTCCGAGGTGCCGCCTAATTTAGAGGGCAAAACCCTCAACATAGTGCAAACCGACTTCACTGTGCATGGCCGTGCAGAGATGGAGCGATATCTCGCCGAGCATGGGCTAGATAATACTCAATCATTCATCGGGTCAAAAGCCAGAGCTAACTACGAGCAAATCTTAAGGAAACAAAGACCTGATATGTCGGAAGAGGAAATCAAAGCAACGCTTGATTTCCTGCATTCACTTGAAGACAGCAAAGAAAAAATGGCAGTCATCGGAATTTTAGATACCAACTGACTGCCTATACATTGAAACAAATATGTCTGAGATTATGCCTTGAACAGGTCTTCTGACGTGATGCTGTTGTGTATCTCGCTCCAATATCCAGCGTGGGCAATTCCTGATACAGTGACCATAGTAAGGCTTACAGATTTCCTACTTCCTGTTTCGGCGACGAAACGCTCCGCCTTATGGTGCAAGTTATCTGCATCGTCTTTAGTCACAGTATATTCGTTGTGCGAGAATTTCATCTCACAGATGTTCACCAGGTTGTCTGCCCTGTCTATGAGCATGTCTATCTGTGCGCCTTTCCTTCCGTCGTCACTTGGTCCCACTCGCCATGCAAATACGTTGGTCACAACTCCGCTGATGCCAAGAGCCATTTTGATTTGGCGGATGTGCAGGAAACACAGACGCTCAAAAGCCAAACCGACCCAGGCTGACCGCAGGCTCGACAGATAATTGTGACTCCAGAATTGCTCATCGTTTGCCGTGTTGTGCTTCACGAATTTCAGATAGAACAGCGTGTAATTGTCAATCAAACGAAAAGTTGCCAGGTTCTTTAGCCCATACGTGGGAATTTTGCGGATAAAGCCGCATTCCTCCAAGTCTTCCAGCATACGGCTAGTCCGTCCGTTTTCTTCCAGTGCGCATTGTTTCACCAACTCGTCGCGTGTCATTCCAGAACCGTTTTCGCCAAGTTCCATTACGATTCTGACATATTTCTCTGGGTTACGGAACAACGAGTCGTAAAGCTCGTTGAATTCATAACGGAGTTTGCCATCTTCTGCAAAAATAAGTTTATCAACATTCTGTGCTACGCTCTGCCCCCGTGTCAAAAGTGACCAATAGAAAGGCACTCCTCCGAACACCATGTAGTATTCCAACAAGTCATAGTGCGAGGCCTGAATCTTCTTGGCCCTCATATATTGTTCGCATTCATAGAGCGTGAAAGGCATGACTGGCAATCGATATGTCACACGATTGTGCAACCCTCCGTGATTCTTCAGCACCTTGTTGATAATCCACGATGTTGCCGATCCACAGATGATTAGCAGTACATCCTTACGCGCCGAAGCAAAGTTGTTCCAGAAATACTCAACGGCTGACACAAAATTGGAGCGTGGCGTGTCCATCCAAGGAATCTCGTCAATAAACACCACTTTCTTCCTTTCTTTACTTTGACGAATGAGTTGGCGCAGTAAGGAAAACGCCTCCATCCAATCCTCGGGAATCTTCACTTTCCCCATCCCGGCATCCGCCAGTGAATCACGGAAAGCGCGAAGCTGCACCCGCATATTGCCCTTTGCTACTCCCGAGTGCTCAAACGTGAAGGTGTAGTTGAAAGTCTCCCGCACCAGGAAAGTCTTGCCCACTCTGCGACGGCCATACACTACGGCAAACTCCGAATACTCCGACTCGTATGCCTCACGTAGTTCTCTCTGTTCTTTGTCTCTGCCTATAATCATAATCTATCTGGTTTTGCGTGCAAAGGTACAAAATAACTCCTTATAAAGTGTCGAAACTTGTAATTATTTTGCCATTTTCGACATTTTTGACAATCTTTTGGTTGGTAGCACTATTATGTGTCTTATTCCAGCACCCCCTTATGAATACCATTTTGACACATTTAGAACGAACTATATATAACTATATCATTGCACACTTTCCGTTTTTTGTGGTTTACAAAAGTTAAATACATTAAATCTTCATCATATTCTTATTCTATAAATTCTTCGTCTCCACTTTTCTATCGTTTAACATGCAATTTGTTGATATAAAGCAAATTGCAAATGCCATCCATGAATACACCCATCATACCCGATGTGTATCCGAACTAATAGTTCGGAGAAAATGCCCCCACCCACTGCCATCACTCGGGAGAGAGTCCCGGCACTCTATAACTATTTAAAGCAGAAGTACGCCGAACTCTACCACTATGTGGAGCATGGCAAAGAAGTCTCAGTGGTGCAGCAGATAGTCGACCACCTCAAGGAGAGCTTCACTGTGCATGGCCGTGCAGAGATGGAGCAATATCTCGCCGAGCATGGATTGGCAGGCGTGCAGACATTGGTAATAGGTGAGAAAGGCGCAAAAAGCCTTGACGCTGCCGAAGAAGCAACTACAAGAATGGACAACCTTTCTATAGCCCGTGAAATGGAGAAGGCTGGTAAAGATGCCTTGACTATCAAGATAGCTACTGGCTGGGAAAGAGGTGCTGACGGTAAATGGAGATATGAAACTTCTGATGCTACTGATATAGAAAAAATAAGAAAAGTTCTTTCTCCAAGTATAGATAGCAAATATAAAGCATGCCTTCTTAAAGACATTGTATCTAATGAATTTTTGTCTGCATATCCCCTAATTGATGATGTAGAAGTAATTATGGCCCCAGCATTACATGAGGATGAATATAACGGTGAGTTTGACAATCAAAGAAATCGAATTATTGTAAGAATCCCTGAGGTTTTAGATTTTAAAAAACTACAATCAACTTTGGAACATGAAATACAACATGTAGTACAAGATGAGGAGGGATTTGCAAGTGGTGGTGACTCAAATACTGCTAAAGATGCTTATTTGAAGCAAAAAGGTATATATGAGATATATTATGAACTTCAAAATGATGAAAAAGGTTTCAATCAGACAAGAAACCGCATACTTTCAGAAAATTCCGAATATACAAAGATTAAAGATATTTCAATAAGATTAGATGATTTATTTGATGCTATTCCTGTTAACGCAACCCTAGAAGAAGCTGAAAGATTTATTAAACTCTTCTTACCTGATTGGAAGAGAGGGATTGATTACGCCCAGCTTGAACAAGATAAACGAGAAGAGATACTTAATCAACATAAAGTGGAACTTGATGCTGCTTCAGCCTATGATGAGGAGAGGTTTGAAAAGTTGAAAGCAATAGACAAAACACTTCCTGATTCATTTGAACTATATAGGAGGCTTGCAGGAGAAGCCGAGGCACGAGCCACCTCTAGGAGAATGAGGCTTTCCATGGAAGAGCGCCGCAACTCCCTCTTCACCGATGAGATGTACAGGGATGTGGCCAAGAAGGATTTGATATTCATACAAGATGGCTTGGACAAAGGCATTGCAGAAAGTAGGAAACAAACACCACGTCACACTAAAAATGACACTTCAGCGTTTCATTTAAGTAGGGACTTCAATGAAGTGTCTAACGATATTTTCAAACTTGCCTCTGAGAAAAAATACAGGAGCGAAATACAATCTTTCATAAAAAGTTTACCCGAAAACACGGACAGAGCCAGTGGTATTTGGTACCTTTCAAAAGATGGGAAAAGAGCTTTTAGAATCAACACTTCTGTAGAAAACTTTGAGGAGAACAAGGGCGAAACAGGGTATGGTTTTGAACTGGTTGACTGGTATAATATAGAAAGATTAGATAGTGAAAAGAAGATTAAATTTTTAAATATATTTACCAATGACAAAAATAGAGGAAATATTAGTTCTTTGTTGCAGAGAATTGAAAATGAGCAAAGAAGCGATGCTAATAGTGATGAGTTGCTGTCAAACAGAGAAGCAAATAAGGACAATGTTGGATTGGATCAAGAAGCATTATCAGGAGAATCCGTCAGAGGACGAGATACTGGAGATAGCGGAAGCAATCCGAGAACAAGTGAAATAGCAACTTTCACTACACCTGAGGGCGAGGTGTACGGCTTTGTGGACAAGCAGGGCCGCATCTATCTTGATGAGACCGTCATATCCCCTGAGCATCCCATCCATGAACACCCCAGTCTGTTTATTTGGGTCAGTCGTTGTCGGGTGATGCTGCGCCCAGGCCGAAAGCGTTTTTCACGCGTTGTGCTGTGGCCGCCTGGCGCCGTTCCCGTTCGGCGGCGGCTTGTTCTTCTTCCTGGTCGGGAAGGTCGTCGTTGTCGGCCGAGGCGTTGGCCAGCGTGTCGTCGGGCTGCCAGCAAACGTCGTAACGCTGCAACTCGTACTGCTCAATCAGGGCGATGAGTTTCTCGGGATAGGCCGGGTCTTCAGCATAGCCGCACTGGCGCAGTCCTGCGGCCCAACCTTTATAATCGGTGGAGTCGAGTTGATGGAGCGGCTGATAGCGGCGCCCGCACAAAAACCGTGCGTGGTCCTCGAAGGAGTCCTCGGCCGAGGCGTATTTGCGGTAGCAGTCGTGTTTGAGCGTGTCGTCCCACTCCACATGCTCGCCCGCCCAGCGGTGACACTTGATGCCGAAGTGGTTGTTGCCTTGCGTGGCCAGGTAGCTGCGCCCTGCCCTGCTTTCGAGCAACCCCTGCGCCAGCGTGATGCTTGCCGGCACGCCAAACTCGGTGTGGTGCCTGATAGCCACATCCTTGTAGCGGTCGATGTATTCCAGATAGGCGGCATTGAGCCGAGGTTGCTGGCCCAAACAGGCCAAAGCGACGCCAAAAATGATGCAAATTGGCACCAAGCGCTTGTATTTTACGAAATATTTGATAATTTTGCAGAAAATCTTAAACAGCATGACCGAAAAAAATATCACCACAAAGATACGAGTTTATCGTTATAATGAGCTAAACGATGAGGAAAAAAAACTCATTGACATGGCTCGTGAAGCCACAAAGGCCTCCTATGCCCCATATAGTCATTTTCATGTGGGGTCGGCATTGTTGCTCGACAATGGAGTGTGGATAAAGGGTGCCAACCAAGAGAATGCTGCCTTTGCCGGCACCTGCGGCGAGCGCAGCGCCATCTACAACGCCGGTGCCAATTACCCCGGAGTGCCCATTAAGATGCTGGCCGTCACGGCGTTCACCCAGGGTGAGTTTGTCGACGAGCCGTGTGCTCCCTGCGGCGTATGCCGTCAGGCGATTGTGGAGTTCGAGAAAAACGCCCCGCATCCCATCCGGGTGTATCTGGCCGGGCGCGACACCATCTATGTGCTCGATAGCATGGCCGACATGCTGCCCTTGTGCTTCAAGGAGTTTTAAGGAGTCGTTTCACTATTTTTCCTAATACTCACGATGTGGCCGCACCATCCATGATGTGGCCCATTGCTTCTTTTTTTGTGCCGACAGGCCAACATATTGGGATTTTTCAGTAAATTTGTGGCTTAGTAAATGAAATCAATTGAACCAAAACTGAATATGAAACTGACGAAATTAACGATTGCGTGGATGCTCGGCTTGGTGGCGATGGCATGCAATGCCGCCGGCACTGGCGGAAACGTCGTGTCAAACCAGGTGCCGCAGGCCACTACGGCTCAGGTGGTGGTGGGTGCGGCTCGCACCGATGTGTATGTGCCGCTGCTCAAGGGCAAGCGCATAGCGCTGATGAGTAACCAGACGGGCATGGTGGGCGACCGCCATGTGCTTGATGTGATGCTTGCCGAGGGGCTCGACGTGGTCACCATCTTTTCGCCCGAACACGGTTTCCGCGGCAAGGCCGATGCCGGCGAGCATGTGGGCAACAGTGTCGACGAGAAAACCGGCATCCCCATTGCTTCTCTCTACGATGGCAAATCGCCCATGCCGGCCCGCGAGACGATGGACAAATTTGATGTCATTGTCATCGACATTCAAGACGTGGGCTTGCGCTATTATACCTATTATGTGACTATGGTCAATCTGATGGATGCGGCAGTGACCTATGGCAAGGAGTTTGTGGTTTTTGACCGTCCCAACCCCAACGGTATGACCGTGGACGGCCCCATTCTCGACATGAAGCTCAAGAGTGGCGTGGGCCGTCTGCCCATTCCCACCGTGCACGGTATGACGCTCGGTGAGTTGGCCAAGATGGTGAATGGCGAGGGCTGGCTGCGCGAAGGCAAGCAAGTGCCCCTCACGGTGGTGCCGTGCCTGAATTATACGCACCAAACCCGCTATGAGCTGCCCGTGGCGCCGTCGCCCAATCTGCCTAATATGCTCAGCATCTATCTGTATCCCTCCACTTGCTATTTCGAGGGCACCACGGTGAGCCTGGGCCGCGGCACCGACTGGCCGTTCCAGATTTATGGGCACCCGGCTTTGAGGGACCGCTACTTTGCCTTCACACCACGCAGTCGTGACGGAGCGAAGAACCCGCCGCAACTCGATGTGCTGTGCTACGGCGAGGATTTGCACAACATGGATGCCGAGCAGGCTATCGCGCAGGGCATCAATCTGGAGTACGTCATCGACGCCTATCGCGACTTGACCGCGCAGGGCAAGCAATTTTTGCTGCGCACCGGCGAGCGCAATTTCTTCAACCTGCTCATGGGCAACACCGCTATCTACGATATGATAGTGGCAGGAAAGAGCGCTGCTGAAATCAAGGCTACCTGGGCCGACGATGTGCAGCGCTTCAAGGAGCAGCGTCGCCCCTACCTTCTTTATGATGAATAAGATTTGAATGATAACCGCATTAACAATAGATAAACAATGACTCCCTGGATAGTTCTGGCCACAATCGTTGGCTATTTTGTGCTACTTTTCATCATTTCGTGGGCCGCGTCGCGTCGCGCCGATGCCAACACCGCCCTCACCGGTGGCCGTCAGGCCCCGTGGTTCATTGTCGCCATCGCCATGATTGGGGCGCCCATCTCGGGCGTGACCTTTGTGTCGGTTCCCGGCCAAGTGGCGGTGAAGAGTTTTTCTTACATGCAGATGGTGCTGGGCTTCGCCGTGGGCTACTTTGTGATAGCCTATGTGCTCATGCCGCTCTTTTTCAAGCGTAATCTGGTGTCGATTTACGGCTATCTGGAGCAGCGCTTTGGTGGCGGCACGCACAAGACGGGTGCCTGGTTCTTCTTCATCAGCAAGATGCTGGGCGCCGCGGTACGTTTCTATGTGGTGTGCGTCACACTGCAACTGCTGGTGTTCGCGCCTCTGGGAATACCCTTTGTGCTCAATGTCATTGTCACCATTGCCCTCATTTTCCTCTACACCCTGCAGGGTGGTGTGAAGACCGTGATTTGGACCGACACGCTCAAGTCGTTCTGCCTCATCATGAGCGTGGTGCTGTGCATCTTTTTCATTGCACGGGGGCTGGGTTACAATCTGGGCGAGCTTTGCTCGGCCGTTGCAGGCGACGACTCGTCGCGCATCTTCTTCTTTGACAATCCCAAGGAGGGCACCTACTTCTGGAAACAGTTTATTGCCGGCATTTTCATGGTCATCGCCACCACCGGTCTCGACCAGGACCTGATGCAGCGCACGCTGGCCAGCAAAAATGTGGGCGAATCGAAAAAAAGTCTCATCGTGAGTGGTATCACCCAGATATTTGTGGTGGGTTTGTTCCTTGTGCTTGGAACGCTTTTGGTGCTTTACAGCAACAAGAGCGGGCTGGCCATGCCCGAGAAGACCGATGAACTCTTCGGGCAGGTTGCTTTCAGCGGTGGCAATATTCCCATCGTGGTGGGGGTGCTGTTCATCTTGGGTCTGGTGAGTGCCGCTTATTCGGCTGCCGGGTCAGCGCTCACGGCACTCACCACCTCGTTCACCGTTGACATTCTGGAAAGCGACAAGCGTCAGCAGCCCGAAGCCTTGGCACGCACGCGCAAGTGGGTGCATGTGGCCATGGCGGCTGTCATGGGCTTGGTGATTATCGTGTTCTACGCCATCAGCAACAGCGATGCCATCAGTGCCGTTTACACACTGGCCAGCTACACCTACGGCCCCATTCTGGGACTTTTTGCCTTCGGAATGATGTGCCGCGCCGCTGTGCGCGACCGCTGGGTGCCCCTGGTGTGTGTGGCGGCTCCTGTGCTGAGTTTCTTCATCCAGCAATGGCTGGCTTCGAGTTTCGGCTATACACTGGGCTTTGAGTTGTTGCTGCTCAACGCCTTGCTCACCATGATAGGACTGGCGTTGCTCATCAAGAAAAATTGACCCATGCCCCGCAACACGCTGAACCGATACATCTGGCTGGTGGACACCATCGCCCGCTATGGACACATCACACTCAAGCGGCTGAGTGAGTTGTGGCAGCTGTCGTCGCTGGGCGACGGCTCTCCGCTGCCACGCCGCACGTTCAACAACTATCGCGCTGCCATCGAGCAACTGCTGGGGGTGACCATCGCCTGCAACAAGTCGACATTTGAATATTACATCGCTCAAGATGATACCGAGGGCGGCGGACGCCTGCAGAATTGGCTCATGGACTCCATGTCGATAAGTGGCATGCTCACCGACTCGCACGACGTGGCGGCGCGCATAGTCCTGGAGGAAGTGCCCAGCGCGCGCCAGCACTTGCCGGTCATCATCGAGGCCATGCGCCACAACCGGCGCATTGAGTTCGACTATCGAACCTACACCCGTGCCGGGAAATCGCGGGCGGTAGTGGTGGAGCCTTATTTTGTGAAGATTTTCAAGCAGCTGTGGTACGTCATCGGCCTTAACGTCAAGGACAAGCGTATCAAGACCTATGCGCTGGACCGCATGAGCGATTTGCACGTTCGCGACGAGGAATTTGTGCTGCCGCCCGATTTCAGCCCTGCCGGATTTTTCAAGGACTGTTTTGGCATCACCACCAACCAAAATGCCCCCAAGGACATCGTGCTGCGGGTGGAACCCACGCAGGCCAAGTACTTCAGAGCTTTGCCGCTTCACCCCTCACAGACCGAGGTGGTGCACGACAACTATTCCATTTTTCATTACCGGATGCGTCTCACCTACGACCTGCGCGAGCGGCTGCTCTCGCACGGCAGCAATGTGGAGGTGATTTCTCCACCCGAACTTAAGGCGCAAATAGTCGACGAGCTGCGTCGCGCCCTCACACAGTACACCGGCTGACGATGGAGCGTGCCGCCGTGGCGGCACAGTCGTTGGTGCCCAGCCGATCGCGCATGCGCGCGTAACCGGCCAGCATGGCGTTGCGCTCGGCGCTGCTTTCATCGAGCAGCGGTGTGAGGTGACTGTCGATGCTGTCGGGCGTGCAGTGATGCATGAGCAGTTCGGGAATCACTGGCTCGTCGGCAATAAGATTGGGCAGGGTCACATATTTTCCATGGATGAGGTGCGAATAAAAACGGTACACCCATTTGCTGCCGTTCATGCGGTAGCAAGCCACCTGCGGAGTGCCCAGCAGTGCAGTTTCGAGTGTGGCGGTGCCACTGGTCACCACAGCGGCTTGTGCGTGGCGCACCAGTGCCCAGGTGGCGCCTTTCACCACCGGGCAGCTCACACCGGCCTCATGAATCAGGCCGGCATAGAGCGAGTCGTCGATGGTGGGGGCGCCGGCAATGGCCGGTTGGCAATGGGGATGCCGGCTGGCGGCGGCCAGCATCGAGGGCAGGTTGTCGCGGATTTCTTTTACCCGCGAACCCGGCACAAGGGCTATCAGTGGCCTGGTGGCATCCAGTCCCTGTTCGGCGCAAAACGCTTCCCGCGGTGGCAGTGTGGGCAATGCATGCGCTATCTCGGTGACGGTGGGATTCCCCACATAGTCCACCTCGTAGTCGTGGCTGCGGTAAAACTCCACCTCAAAGGGGAGGATGCTGTACATGCGGTCCACATAGCGCTTGATGTCCTTCACGCGCCATTGTTTCCAGGCCCATACTTTGGGCGAAATGAAATAGAACACGCGATGCCCGGTGTTGTGGGCGTGCTTGGCCACCTTGAGGTTGAACGACGGGTAGTCGATGAGAACCACGGCATCGGGCTGCCACTCGTCGATGGCGTGGCGCGCGGTGCCTAAAAAGCCCAGAATGGTGGGCAGGTGCTTGGCTACCTCGATAAAGCCCATATAAGCCATGTCGCGGTAGTGCGTGAGCGGTGTTGTGCCGGCGGCGTTGGCCATCTGGTCACCGCCGAAAAAGCGGATTTGCGCGTCGGGGTCGCATTGTTTCAGGGCGGCTATCAGCTGGGCACCATGCAGGTCGCCCGACGCTTCGCCGGCTATGATGAAATATTTCATGATAGGCGTTTTAGTGTGATGAAGTCGAAGGGATACGCGTGGCGCTCGTCGGCGGGGTGGCTCTCTCGCTCCACCTCCGTCCATTCGTCGCATTTCAGTGGCGGGAAGAAGGTGTCGGCATCGGCAAAGTCGGCATGAATCTCGGTCAGATGCAGTGTGTGAGCCAGCGGCAGGGCGGCTTGATAGATTTGCGCCCCGCCGATGATGAACACCTCGCCCGGCATCGTGGCCAGCTCGATGGCTTGCTGCACGTCGTGAGCCACGGTCACTCCCTGAGGGTGGTAATGGCGATTGTGGGTCACCACAATGTTTTGTCTGCCCGGCAGTGGGCCGTTGGGGAGCGATTCAAACGTGCGTCGTCCCATCACCACGCTGTGCCCGGTGGTGAGCGATTTGAAGTGTCGCAAGTCGGCCGGCAGGTGGCACAGCAAACCGCCCTGGCGGCCGATGGCGCCGTGGGCAGCTACGGCCACGATAATGGAAATTTCTTTCATGTGCTGCAAGTGTGTGGGTGATTATACCGACACCACGCCCTTGATGGCGGGATAGGGGTCGTAGCCTTCGATGACGAAATCCTCGTACCGATAGTCAAAGATGCTTTTCACATCGGGGTTCAGCACCATGCGGGGCAGCTGTCGCGGCGTGCGGCTCAGTTGCTCTCGCACCTGGTCGAAATGGTTGCGATAGATGTGCGCGTCGCCAAATGTGTGAACAAACTCGCCGGGTTGCAGGCCGGTGACATGGGCCACCATCATCAGCAACAGCGCGTAGCTGGCGATGTTGAACGGCACGCCCAGAAACAGGTCGGCGCTGCGCTGATACAGTTGCAGGCTCAGCCGGCCCTGTGCCACATAGAACTGAAACAGCGTGTGGCACGGCGGCAGTTTCATCGTGGGCACATCGGCAACGTTCCATGCGCTCACCAGGATGCGGCGCGAGTCGGGCGTGTGTGTGATTTGGTCAATGATTTGGCTGATTTGGTCGATGGTGCCGCCGTGGCCGTCGGGCCAGGAACGCCACTGGTGTCCGTAGACCGGACCCAGGTCGCCATTCTCGTCGGCCCATTCGTTCCAGATGCGCACGCCATGCTCTTGCAGGTATCGCACGTTGGTGTCGCCCTGCAGAAACCACAGCAGTTCGTAGATGATGCTCTTCAGATGCACTTTCTTGGTGGTGAGCAGCGGAAAGCCCTGCGCCAGGTCGCACCGCAGCTGGTAGCCAAAGATGCTCTTTGTGCCCGTGCCCGTGCGGTCCTCCTTGAGTACGCCTTCGTCCATCACCTTTTGTAGCAAATCGAGGTATTGTTTCATGGTCGGTTGCGTTTACTGAGGCAAAAATAACAAAAAAACACGATACCCCGGCAATACCACCCCTCAAATTTTCTTTCCGTCACGGATGTAGTGCCCGGCGCCGCCTCGGGGTGCGCCACCGGCTGCCCCATCAGGTTGTAATACCGTTTCGCACGGGATTGTTGCGTTTCGGCTTTCACATCGGTGATGGCAGTGTAGTCGTCGTAAAAAGCGCCCTTGTACAGGGGGTTGCCTACGGTCGTTTTCCTGACGCCATTTGCGCACATTAGTGTTTCTCGTTAAAAAACTTGTCTTGCTTAGGCACGCTCGGGATGGCCTGACCGACGGTTTTTGCCGTCATCAGGGCGCGCAGACACTCGGCGTATCGTTGAGTCCAACGCTCGATATAGACTCCATCACGCGACTTGCTTGTGGTGAAATATTGTATGTTGAAACCATCGTCAGTGCTGTTGTGGAACAAATGAATGTCAAAGATGGGAAAAGCAGGCTCTATCTCAAGCGGAGTGTTTTTCAACTCATAGCCATCGATGGTCATGGTTCTTACCAGGTCGCCTTGAAAAAGGAACTGATACGACGGTATCGTCTGCCACTCGTCAATCACATCGCCAAGCGTGAAGATACCGTGCCCCATCGAATCTACCAGTGCCTTTGCTACTTGGCACAAGAAATCCCTCGTAGGCATGTTGGGCGTCCATCGGCCCCTCACCAGTATTTGTGTGGCGAGGTATCCTATTGTGTTTCTGGTTCGTATGTCGTTGCGGGCATTATGCACCGCCATCACCGTGACATCGTTTGTCGAGGCATACTGGCCTATAAGCAGCATATATGCGGCTGTAGTGACGGCATTCATGGTCACACCGACCCTGCGCGAGAATCGTTCAACCTCAGAATACGAAATCCCGGTGTTTTTCATAATATTTTTTTATGAAAACAACCTTCTGAAGTCTTTCGCACTTCTTATTGGAACTTCCACTGCGGTTCGGAAATGCTCAAATAAATTTGGCATTTCGCTCACCTTGCACTAATGTTACCTCACTTTGTTCGGTGAAATTAGGCTGCGGTTCGGAAATGCTCAAATAAATTTGGCATTTCGCTCACCTTGCACTAATTTTGTCCTATAAAAAATGCGATGAAAAGAATTTTTGGTTACATATTGCTTGCAGTGTCGCTTTTGGCATTGGCTGGATGCGACGGCAACCACTTTAAGGTGAGCGCCGATTTAGAGGGGCTGAACAATGAGAATGTGCGTGTGGTGTTTGTGGGCGACTCGGGTCTCACCGATGTGTGGATGCCGGCCCACGAGGGAAAACTGCGTTTTAAAGGCGCATCGGCCGAGCGCACATTGCTCACCCTGCTCAACAAGGACGGTGCTGTGATGGCCATGCTGGCTGTGGTCAACGGCGAGACGCTGCAGTTGGCCGGCGATGTGAAATCCCCGGCCGAATGGCAGGTGAAAGGCAGTTCGGTGAACGAGCGTTGGTGGCAGTTCAAGAAAGAGAATGCTGCGCTCTACGCCGCTCATGACACACGACTCGATGCCGCCATTGAGAAATATGCCGAACAACACCCCGACGATGAGTTGTCGGCCTTCTTGCTGCTTTGTGATTATGGCACCTTGCAGCAAAATGCCGCCCGAGTGGGCAAGTTGCTGTCGAAGATGGCTCCCGAGGCACGCCCCGCCACGTTGCTTCAGGCGCTCGACGAGGTGTTGACCGTCACGCGCCAGGCCAAGGTGAAGCTGAGTGCCTTGTTGCTCTACAACCGCGCCAAGAGGGATTTTGAGTCGCTGGATTTGTTACAACGCGTGTCGTTGCTTTATTTGTGGACCAATCGGCAGCCCGACCGCCCTGCTCATGTGCGGCTGTTGCGCGACTTGTGGCAGAAAAGCGAGGGCAGAGTTCATATTGCCGACATCAACACCGAGGCCGATACCACCATGTGGCAGTCGACGCTGCTGGCCGACAGTTCGCGCTGGCAGCACTACTGGGCTCCGGGTGGGCCGCAGGACATGGCGCTGCGCATTGTCAATATGTCGAGCACACCGCTCTACATTGTGACCGACAGTGTGGGCAATCAGGTGTACCGCGGCGCGGATGTGCGCCAGGCATGCCACGCTGCCGAGCAACTCTTGCCCGCAGCAAACTAAGTGATTATTTTTGTGAGTCAGTGAACATCGCCGCCCGGTGTTGTCCGAAGGGTGGTGATGTCACTTGATGTGGTGGTGCTCGCACACTTTGTCGTAGATGCCCATCACAGCATCGGCCATAGCCTGCGTGGTGAACTGTGTGCGGCGACGGGTGGCGGCATCGATGAGAGTTTGGCGCTTGGGTGAGCCGTCGGCAAGAATGCTGTCGATGGCAGCGGCAAAGGTTTTTTCATCGAGCGATGTGGCGTAAAGCGCTGCCTCGCCGCCCACTTCACGGGCCATGGGATGATCGGCCACCACAACGGGTGTGAGGCTGCTGATGGCTTTTACCAGAGGTATGACGTTTTTCTGTCCGGCGACGGGCAGCACCGCCACTTCAGCCAAATGCAGAATGGTGGGCAGGTCGGTGTGGCGCACCCGGTCTAAGTGCATGATGCGGTGCCTGATGCCGTGCTGGTGGGCAAATTCCTTGATGCTTTTCTGGTAGAACGGCGTGTTTTTGCCAATCATCACCAATTTCACGTCTTCATCGTTGAGAAGATTGAGCGTCTCGACTATCATCTGGGCGCCTCCCTGCTGGGAGAGCTCGCCGTGGAACAGAATGAAGCGCGACGGCAGGCCGTACTTGTGTGCGATGCTTTTCAGCTCGTTGTCGGTGTAGTTGTGATGGTACCTTTCGAGGCAAGCCGGGAGCACCACTTCGACCACGTCGGGATTCACGCCATAGTGTTCCACAAGCATTTGCTTGCCGACCTCGGTGGCGGTGATGACACGTTGTGCAATGCGGCAGGCTTGCTCCACATCGTGGTTGAGGATGCGACGTTCCAGCCATCCACACTGTTCGGCCGGGTCGATGAAGGTGGTGAACGGCACGCTCACCACGCCGTGCATGTGGCTGTGGGCCAAAGGCGCCGGCAGCATGCCGTTCAGACCGTGCATGATGCGTGCGCCATGGCGCTTGGCGTCGTGAAGAATGCCTTTTCCCCGGCGCCATTTCCATCCGATGATGGCGTGGCGCGGCGTTTTGATGTGCACTGTGGTTCGCGACGAGAACGATGCCATTCGCTTGTTCTCTTTGGCCTTGGGGGTGTAGATCATGTAGTGATTGTGGATGTAATGCTCGGATAAAGCACTAATCATCACCTGACCGTAATCGGCGGTGTCATCGTTATCGTAGACAATTTTTTTTGCGTCGTATCCTATTACCATAGTTCCTAACCAGTAGAAAAACGGTGTTATGTAAGGTAAAATTCAGTCTTTTCAAAAAGTAGTCGCAAAGTTACGAAAAAGGGAGTGCAAAACAAAATGAAAAGCGCAGATTTTCATTTTTTATGCCGAATGATAGTTATTTTTGGCATCACACACTCCCTCGGCCTGTGGCCACTCACTCCGTCTATCTTAGAGGGAGAGTTGATTCAACCCGTCAAGGAATCCAGTGGCGGGCAATCTGTGTCACCACCCCACCCTGCACTTGCACCTGGGTGTTCAACTCGATGAATTCTTTGCGCCAACCATCGAGTGACTGAATGTGACGTGCCACCTGCGAGGTGACGGTGTCGCCGGGTTCCAGCGGCTCTTCGCCACAGTCGATAAACACGAGTTCGGGCGACAATGGCAAGGTGACTTTTCCCACAAGGGAATACACCGGGTGGTCGTCGAGCTGGGTGGCTACATAGGTGCCTCCGTCGCCGGCCGAGAGCAAGGCTCCGCCCTCTTCGATGCCACCGTTCACCTCCTTCGTTCCGTCGAGATTTTCCACAGTGTTCACCACGAGCTGCTGTTTGTCGAGCACCAGCGTGTCGCCGGCTTGCATTTGCTGCACATCAACCGCGTCGTAGATGTTTTTCGCAAAGACGTTCATCGTGATGGTTTGTGCTTTCCAGTCGATGTCGGCAATGGTGAAAGCCGCCTCCACGGTGCAGTCGGTGAGTGAGTCGGCGCTAAAACCGGCCGGCAGGGGCTTGATGCACTTGTGGGCAGCCGTTTCGTCGGTTGCTTGGTTGTTGTCGTTCTTGTTGCCGCCGGTGCAGCCGCCCAGCAGCAGGCCCGTCAGGACCAATGTGATAAGTTTTTTGTTCATGATGATAGAGTTATGAGTTGACGTGTTTTTTATGTGGTTGCCTTGCGCTTGTCGATGGCGTGGCAAGCTGCAACTATGCCCACCAGTATGACGATATAAATCGGCAGCCTGATGAGCATGTTGCGCCACAACCGTTCCCAATTGTGTATGGTCACAAGATAGGTGCAGAAGAAGACCTGAATGAGCACAAACAACAAGAAGAGTGCGGCCACTAGGACGGCGCACATGCGCCAAGTGGTGCCCCACCATCCGTAGTCGAAAAGCTGGTGGTAGGTGCGCACGAGTATGAAGACCCCCGCCGCGCAGGCAAGAGGCATGAGCACAGTTTTGGGGATGGCGATTACGAAAAGGAAGAGGTCGACAAGTATCGACAGCATAAGGAATTGCGTGCTGTTGAACACCTGAATAAAAAAACCCTCGGGAAGGGTGTGGCGTTTGCATCGGGGAGCATAGCGGAAGATGTAGTAAGTGGGCAGGATAAGCAGCGAAAGGAGCACAAGTGCACCCCAGTGGGGGTGTATGCATAACCAATCGATAAGCAGGTCAAATATGTAAGACGCGTCTTTTTCGGCAATTTGAGCGGCTTCGGTCGCTTCGTCGGCTTCCACCCAATCGGTGGCGAGCAACATAAACACTCCAACGAAAACCAGCATCTTGATGGGCGGGAAGCTCACCTGCCGGCGACCACTGATGTAGTCGGCAATCAGATAACCCGGCCGCCAAAGCAGTTGCCACAATGTGTAAAAAAACGACCGCGACCCCACTCCCCACAGGTCCAAGGCTCCCGTCCATACGCTTTTCCATGTGATGTGCTTGGAGCCGGCTTGCTGTCCGCAATGGGGGCAAAACCTGCCCACGTATTCGGCGTGACAGCAATGGCAACGGTGCTGCTGGCCGTCGCCGGCCGTGGAGATGTGGCGCATGGAGTCACGCTGCCATGCATCGTAGTCCTTGAGCCATTGGGCTGCTTTTTGTTTTATAGTTATCATTTGCATGGGAAAATGCGGTGCAAATCAATTGGTGTCAAGCCTTCACACGTTCCACCACACGCCCGTTGACCACCTCGAAGCGTCGGTTGAACTCCTCGCGGGTACGTTTCCAGCGGTTGTGGCTCCACAGCCAGTAGGCAGGCGCGCGGCAGATGGTTTCCTGCAGCATGGAGAAGTAGGCATTGGTAATGGCAAATTCGGGCATCTCGGCGGGATTGAGTGTGATGGGGCGAATTTTGCATGTGTAGTAGCCTCGCTTCACGCGCTGCACATCGCAATAGAAAACCGCTTGGTTTTGGCTGCGTGCTATCCGCTCCACACCGGTGAACACGGGTGTGTCCTGATTGAGGAAGTCGACCCAGTGGTGAATGTTTTGCCACAGGGGCACTTGATCGCTGATGTAGCCCAGCCCCGACGGTTTTCCCTCGCGCTTGGTCTTGAGTATCCACCGCAGCGTTTCGCTCATGGGCACACTCTCCGAGCCCATGCGGTTGCGCACGGTGAGGAACAAGCGGTTCATGGCGGGATTCTCAAGCGGATGGTAGATGTGGCCTATGGCGGCGGTGGGGTGCGTGAGCCACAGCCTGATGGACACAGCCCATTCCCAATTGCCATAATGCCCCAGCATCACGGCCACGCTTTGCCCGCGAGCCATGCAGTCGTTGATTTGCTCGGTGCCCTCAAAGGTCATTCGGCGCCGCATCTCGGCATGGCTCATGGTGGCGAATTTCACCGTCTCGGCGATGTAGTCGCAGAAGAAGTGGTAGAAATCGCGCTCTATCTTGCTGCGCTCCTGCTCGCTCTTTTCGGGAAAGGCATTGGCCAGATTCTTGCGGATAACCGCCCGGCGATAGTGCAGCACGCAGGCCACCAGCACATAGAGCACATCGGCCATGAAGTGGTGAAACCACATGGGCAGCAGCGACAGCGTGTACCAGATGGCATACAGCAAGTAGAACAATATGTTGTTCACAATAGCTTTCATGGAAATGTTTTGCAAAATTAGGCATCGTTTCGGCAAATTGCAAATAAATTTGGCATTTCACTCGGTTTGCATAATTTTGGATAAATTAGGCTGCGGCTCGGAAATGCTCAAATAAATTTAGAGAATAATGGCTGCGGCTTGGCAATTGAAGTAAACTTCATTTCGCTCGCCTTGCACATTATTTGGCATTTCGCTCACCTTGCACTCATGTTACCTCGCAAAGCTCGGTGAAATTAGGCTGCGGTTCGGAAATGCTCAAATAAATTTGGCATTTCGCTCACCTTGCACTAATTTTGCATATTAAAATGTAATGAAATACTGAAAAACTATGAAATGTCCCAAGTGTGGCAACCAGGCGCCCGAGGGGTCGGCCTTTTGCAATCAGTGCGGCACGCCGCTCAATATTGAAATTTCGTGTCCGGCATGTGGAGAGTCGATAACTGCCAATTCGGTGTTTTGCCCCAAATGCGGCAAGATGGTGCGCAACGACATGGCCGAAGAGCCTGCTCAGCCCGTTGTGGCTCCTGCTATGGCCGCCCCGGCCTCCCCAGTGGCCAACCCACCCACCCACCCAACCCAGCACCGTGAATGGAAAGAGCCTGTGCCGGTGCCGGAGCCTCCAGTGGATAGTGATGACGACGAGGAGGAAGAGGACGACGAGCCGCGTTCTAATTTCAATCGAAATCTGCTCATCGGTGTGTTGGCGGCCGTGCTGCTCATCGGCGGGCTGATGCTCATGCGCCAGTGTGGCGATGGTGGCAATCCCGTGGAGCCCGTGCCCACCGACAGTGCTGCGGTGCAAACCGCCACTCCCGCCACCGGCGAGGCCATCACCATCTTCACCGACGAGCTTAACCGTAACAACCTCATGGGCGACGGAGCGTCGGCCGGAGCAGCAGTGCGTTTCCCTGGTGACGGAGCCGATGTGCCCGACCGTATTGCCGGCGTGACCTATCTGTCGAACTCCACCAGCCGCTCGTTCTTCAAAGTTTACACGCTCACACGCAGCGGCAGCATTTGGAACGTGGAGCCGGCACCGCCCAAATATCTGAACGGACGCACCATCAGCATGGACAACAACTCGCTGATTGCCGACATCAATCAGGTGCCGCGCGCCGTGAAAGTCAATGGCAACGACTGCATCTATTTTGCCTATCTTAATCCCCCGGTGGGCGGCAGTGGTGGAGAAGGCTCGAACAGCCGCGTGTCGCTGTGCCTCTATGACATCAACAATAAAAAACTCACCACGCTCGACTACGATGGCCCGGTGAAGACCAAGGACGGCCGCCAGTACATCTACGGCAAGCCGTTGCAGGCCATCAATTCACCTGAGATGCGCTTCCTGCAGCAAGAGGCCACCTCCATCAAGAAAATCTATTTCCCCACCGAAGAGGAATTGAAGGCCGAAGAGGAGGCCAAAGAGAAAGCTGAGGAAGAAAAAGCACTCAGCGGACCAGAGAACGCCGGCGCCAAGTGGGCACACGACAATGGCGAGAGCCTGACGTCGCTCAAGGGCGGCGATGAGGTGCGGATGAAAGCTGCGTCTTACGACAAGCCCATCTTCAACCTCAAGGACATGAGCAAGAAAATTGAAAGCGATGCCTATATCGTGTTTGCCGACAACAAGGGGGCGGTGTATGGCTTCAACAAGAGCAGCCGCAAATATTTTGTGATTTACACCCCGTCGGGAGGACAAGGCTCACCGGCCGACATAGGCTTTGGCGACGACAACCGCATTCTGCGCATGCGCACGGCCGACGGACACATCAGCTACGATTTGGTGAGCGACAAGGCAAAATTGATTGATTGAGAATATATTCCTGCGTTATGGCAATAGAAATCAAGGAAATTCACCCTATAAAAAGTGAACTCAAGGCGTTTGTCACATTTCCCATCGACACGCTTTATGCCGACAATCCCTACTATGTGCCGGCACTGGTGACCGATGAAATCGACACGCTTCTGCCAGGCAAGAATCCGGCTTTCGAGTTTTGCGAGGCGGTCTATTACATGGCTTATCGTGACGGCAAGCCCGTAGGTCGCATCGCCGGAATCATCAACCGTGTGGTCAATGAGCGCATGGGCAAGAAGGAAGCGCGTTTTGGGTTTGTTGATTTTGTCGACGACAACGAAGTGGTGGACGCATTGTTCCAGGCCGTGCAGCAATGGGCTGTGGCCAAGGGGATGACCCAGCTCACCGGTCCACTCGGTTTCACCGACATGGACCGCGAGGGGTGTCTCGTGGAGGGTTTTGACCAGTTGGTCACGCAGGCCACCATCTACAACCACGCTTATTACAAAGACCATTTGGAAAGAATGGGGTTTGTGAAAGATGCCGACTGGATTGAGATGCGCATCATGGTGCCAGACCAGATTCCTGAAAAAATGGCGCGGGTGGCCGAAATTGTGCGCACACGCTTCAACCTGCACACGGTGCGGTTCACCTCGCGCAAGAAGCTGGTGAGCCAGTACGGCACAGCCATCTTCAATCTCATCAACGAGGCCTATGACTCGCTCTTCGGATATTCGCCCCTCACACAAGGGCAAATCGACCACTATATCAAGCTCTACCTCCCTTTCCTGCCGCTTGACCACATCTCGCTCATCGTCGACCAAGACGAAACCCTGATTGGGGTGGGCATTTCCATCCCGTCGCTGTCGAAAGCGCTTATCAAAGGCCGCGGCCGACTGTTGCCTCTGGGATGGTGGCACCTGCTCAGAGCCTTCAAGGGACACACCAACATTGTGGACCTGATGCTGGTGGCTGTGAAGCCCGAGTATCAAAACAAGGGTGCCAACGCGCTGCTGTTCACCGACCTGATTCCTGTGTTCCAGCGCCGTGGCTACGAGTGGGCCGAGAGCAATCCCGAGTTGGAACTGAACAACAAGGTGCTTTCGCAGTGGGAATATTTCGAGACCGACCACAACAAGCGCCGCCGTGCCTACACTAAAGAAATTTAATTTGTAAAACAATAAACTAAGGTGAAAAAGATGAACGATACCATTCAAGTATTCAACAACCATGCCCTGGGCGTGGTGACACAAGAACAAATCGACGCGCTGTGCCCGCGGGCCAAAGAGGCCGTTCAAACCCTGGAACAAGGCACGGGAGAAGGCAATGATTTCCTGGGCTGGCTCCACCTGCCGTCGAGCATCGACGAGCCTACACTGGCCTCCATCGAGAACTGCGCGCGCCAGTTGCGCACCGATTGCGAATATGTGGTGGCCATCGGCATCGGTGGCAGCTACCTGGGTGCAAAAGCCGTCATCGAGGCACTGAACGATGCCTTTGCGGCCTATAAGCCTGCCGCCGGAGCCAAGGTGCTTTTTGCCGGAAACAACATCGGCGAGGACTATATCCATGACCTGATGGACCTGCTCGACGGCAAGCGTTTCGGCATCGTGGTGATCAGTAAGAGCGGCACCACCACCGAGCCTGCCATCGCTTTCAGGCTGCTCAAGGAGATGCTGGAGCGCCAGCAGGGCAAGGAGTTCGCCGCACGCCACACCGTGGCCATCACCGATGCCGCGCGCGGCGCCCTGCGCAGCCTGGCCACCGAAGAGGGCTATCAGACCTACGTTATCCCCGACAACGTGGGAGGCCGTTTCTCGGTGCTCACACCCGTGGGATTGCTGCCCATTGCCGTGGCCGGATTCGACATCCGCGCCCTCGTGGCAGGAGCCGTTGAGATGGAGCGTGCCGGCGACGACCTCACCATCCGTTATGCCGCCACACGCAACGCGCTGTATCAGGCTGGCAAGAAAATCGAGATTCTTGTCAACTTCGACCCGCGTCTGCACTTCCTGGCCGAATGGTGGAAGCAGCTTTACGGCGAGAGCGAGGGCAAGGACAATCTGGGAATTTTCCCCGCAAGTGTCGACTTCACCACCGACCTCCACTCCATGGGACAGTGGATTCAGGACGGCGAGCGCACCATCTTCGAGACCGTGCTCAGCGTGGGTGACCAGAAGCACAGCGTGGTCATTCCGAGCGACGATGCCGACCTCGACGGCCTCAACTATATCGCCGGACGCCGCGTGGACGAGGTGAACAAGATGGCCGAGTTGGGCACGCGCCTGGCTCATGTGGACGGCGGTGTGCCTAATCTGCTCATCACCATCCCCGCCCTCACCGAGCGCTATCTGGGCCAGCTCATCTACTTCTTTGAGCGCGCTTGCGGCGTCAGCGGCTACGTTCTGGGCGTGAACCCCTTCAACCAGCCCGGCGTGGAGGCCTACAAGAAGAATATGTTCGCCCTGCTCAACAAGCCCGGCTACGAAGCCCAGAGTGCCGCCATCCAGGCCCGCCTCAAAGGTTGATGCACTACCCCGCGGCGACGGGCCAACGTCCGCAGCCGCCACTTCAATAACACACCCGGCCCGCCCTCCCCGCTGAGGCCCGCCGGGTGTTGTATTTATGAGAGTAATGAATATTTTGATTACGGCTATGCAAGTGATTGTCTTTGAAACAGAAAAACTCCGAAACGCGCTGAATGCGGTGCGTCCGTTCTCACATGCCGAAGTTGATTGCCACCCGAGTACAGAAAATATTGATGCGGTGCAAATCGAAGTTGACGGCAGCAGTCAAAAGGCGCGCCTGTCGTACCGCGGCATGTACTTTCAGTGGTCAACATCCTTGCTTTGCCGGGCATCACAAGGCGACTTGAACATCTATGCCGACATTGACGACTTGCTCCTCTATGTTGACGACATAGAGACTGAAGAGTTTATGATTATGGCAGGCGGTCTTGAAACCAAGCATGAGGGTGATGTGAAACTAAACATCTATGATGAAGACGGCAAGCAACTCCTCGGAAAAGTTGATGCGCATTATGCCGATAAGCCATTTTACTTTTGCGACACCTATGCCAAGTCCCGTTTTTTTCGCTTGCCATCAAGTCCTATTGCTAACACTTTAAGGGAGTTTGAACCATTTACCAATGAAGACGTACTTCATCGCGATCAGGCTTTTGTATGGTTCTTATTCGGGACTGACGACACAGCGGTAATAGCTTATACTAGCCACGCTCTTAAACGTCGGATTTTTGATTACAACATCGGCGAGATTAAGACATTCGGCTTTTTAGGATATATCGGCAAAGCGGTCGCCAACCTAATGGACAAATGCTCCAAAGTGAGTGCCATTGACACCACCAAATTTTACTCAGTCATGTGCGATGATTATTTTGTGGAAATGCTGGCTCCCAAAGAACCACTTCGCAACTACATCGATGTCCTTGTAAACTTCAAGCCCACGCTGCAATTTGAAGTTGCTAAAAAGGATCTGCTCGACTTTGTGAAGCAAGCTATAGAGTCGAAGCACTGGTTTACCTATACCTGCCTCCACTCAAAGGGTGGCTATACACGCCTTCATTGCATCGATGCGCAAGGTAACGAATCAATGCGTCGTTTTATCGTCAACGAAGGCTATGCAGAAGACACTACATTGTGCATCAGTACCTTCATGCTTGAAGCGTGCTTGAACAACATCAAGTCACCGATGGTGCGTTTTCAGTTCAACGGAGACTCAAATAGCTTAGTCAGCATAGCAGGAAGCACAGAACCATATAAGTCTGATTGTGCTCAACTCGTCGCGCAGAAACTGCTCAAAGATGACGAGCTGGAAATCATGCAGTGCAATGACGCCGTACTCGACAAAGAAATTGCCGATTTCGACAAATCCCGAAATTCCGACAATGGAATGGAAATCATCAAGGTGGGAGAAGTGTTCTCGCGGCATGCCTTTCCACTCGACGGCAAAGACCATGTAGTGCCCGTGATAACCGACTACGGCATAGACGTGGTGATTTGCCTGAGCAATCCGTCGCTCAAAGAACGCCGAGCATTCAGCAATGAGCCAATTGAACTTTATTTGGTCGAGACAAGAACGATACCATTTATCCTGCTAAAATTCGGCACCCATTTTACACAGCAGTTTGCGCTGAACGTGGCAGGAATGCATCCCAAATACCAGTCACTATGGCTGAACGACTCCGACAGGAATATGCTTCGCTTGTTCCTTGTAAACGCTTACAATGCAGTACTTGTTGCCATGCGTTTTTCGACTGTGCGACTGATGAGCGACATAAAAGCACTTTGTAAGAAGCAGTTGAGCCTAAGCCGCGAAACGGTTAATGAATATATCGCTCAAACCGAATCGTATCTATCAATTAATGAGATGATCGATATGGCTAATAAAACTGAGATTATCGAAAGACCGGAAATAAAACTATAACAACTAACAAGATATGGAGAAACTTAATATGCAAAGCGGCAATGTGGTGCAGCGAAATATCGATGCACTTGCCGCGCTTTTCCATAACTGCCTGACTGAAAGGCAAATACAAATTGGGGGGGGTAAAATGAGAGTTGAGCGAGCCATCGACTTCGACAAGTTGCGCCAAGAGTTGGGCGACGTGCTTGTGGAGGGCAACGAAGAACGCTATCAGTTCACGTGGCCCAACAAGCGTGATGCAAACCGCCTCGCCAACTCACGAATTAGCGCAACCCTTCGCCCGGTGAGAGAGGACAGCGTGGACTTCGACACCACGCAGAACCTCTATATCGAGGGCGACAACCTCGATGTGCTCAAACTCTTGCGTGAAACCTATCTCGGCAAGGTCAAGATGATCTACATCGACCCGCCCTACAACACCGGCAACGACTTCGTGTATGAAGACGATTTCGCCCAGACATCAGACGAATATCTCGCCAACAGCGGACAGTATGACGAACAAGGCAACCGCCTTGTCGCCAACACCGAGAGCAACGGACGCTTCCACACCGACTGGCTCAACATGATATACCCCCGTCTCAAAGTCGCCCGCGACCTACTCGCCGACGATGGCGTAATCTTTATCTCGATTGATGATAATGAGCAAGAAAACCTCAAAAAAGTTTGCAATGAAATTTTCGGCAATGATTTCGTTGAGTTATACATATGGGACGTAAGAGAGCCTGGCACATTGCCGAAAACTGCAAAAAATACGGTTCGTAAAGAACATGAGTATCTTGTCGCTTGTTTCAAAAGCAAAAAACTTCTTTCAAAATATCGTTCACAAAAATACATCAATGCAGATTGGACAAACCCCGACAACGATCCAAGAGGACCTTGGATGTCGGCAAATATTAGTCGAGGTTCAGAGGGTAGCACTGGTGGTTCAAAATCCTATATAATTACAAATCCCGCTGGTATTAGCTTCGACAGAGACTGGGCTGTTTCAGAAGAAGAATATAAACAATTATTGGCTGATAATCGAATATTCTTTGCAGACAATGGCCGAGGTGTGCCAAGAAAGAAGATTTTCAAAACAGATTACGTTGAATCAATTCAATCTTCACTTTTTGAGGGTCTTAAAAGTTCACAATCTGCAGCAACATTAATTAAAAGTTTACTCGGTGCAAAATGTTTTGATTTTCCGAAGCCAGTTGAGTTGATTCTTCGAATGTTGCAAATCTCAACGAGGAAAGATTCTATGGTTCTTGATTTCTTCAGCGGTAGCGCAACAACGGCTCACGCGGTGATGCAGCTTAATGCTGAAGATGGTGGCAACCGCAAGTTCATCATGGTGCAGCTGCCGGAGGTGACTGACGAAAAGAGTGAGGCACGCAAGGCGGGTTATGCCAATATCTGCGAGATTGGCAAAGAACGCATCCGCCGTACCGGAAAGAAAATCAAAGCCGAGCATCCCGAAGCCAAAGACCTTGACATCGGGTTCCGCGTACTGCGTCTCGACAGCAGCAACATGGAAGACGTGTATTACACGCCCGATAAGTTTGATGCTGCCAACCTTTTCACGATGACAGATAACGTGAAAATTGACCGCACGGAGGAAGACTTGCTTTTCCAAGTCATGCTTGAACATGACGTACCGCTGTCTGCCACCATTAAAAAGGAGCAGATTGCCGGCAAGAACGTGTTCATTGTAGCTGACGGCCACCTTATCGCAACATTCGATAAGGCTATAAATGAATCGACCGTCACGGCGATTGCCAAGCGCAAACCGAATTTCTTCATTATGCGCGACGCAAGCGCAGCCAACGATAATGTGCTCGACAACTTCGAGCAACTATTCCGTCAATATTCACCCGACACAATCTGCAAAATTCTTTGACGTATGAAATTTAAATTCAAGATACAGCAATACCAGACCGATGCGGTTGAAAACACTGTTGAAATATTCGCCGGGCAACCTTGCCACGACAACTCGGTGTATCGTCGTGACATCGGGCATACACGCGGCTATGCCGGCGGTCTGCACGACGAGGAAGAATATACCGGCTATCGCAACAGCGACGTTGAACTGAGCGAAGCGCAACTGCTCGCCAACATTCACCGTGTGCAAATCGCTGCCGACATCAAGCAGAGTTCACGACTTGTAAAACTGCCCGACTTGGGCTGTGCCGCTCTCGACATCGAAATGGAGACCGGCACCGGAAAGACATACGTCTATATCAAGACGATGTTTGAGATGAACAAACGCTATGGCTGGAGCAAATTTATCGTTGTGGTGCCAAGCATCGCCATCCGCGAGGGTGTTGCCAAGAGTTTCAATATGCTCGAAGAGCATTTTATGGAACATTATGGCAAAAAGGCTCGCTGGTTCATCTACAACAGCGGCAACCTGCAAGCACTTGACAGCTACTCGAGCAGTGCCGACATCAATGTAATGATTATCAACACTCAGGCGTTCGCATCTTCGCTTAAGGAGGGAGGCCGCAGCAAAGACAGCCTTATCATCTACTCCAAGCGCGATGAGTTCCAGTCACGCCGACCCATCGATGTGATTGCCGCTAACCGCCCAATCATCATCATGGACGAGCCGCAACGCATGGAGGGTGCCGCAACGCAAAACGGCTTGAAGAAATTCCGCCCCTTGTTTATGCTTTACTACAGTGCCACCCACCGCACGCAGCACAACACAATATACGCACTCGACGCACTCGATGCCTTCAAGCAGAAACTGGTGAAGCGCATCCGTGTGAAAGGATTTGAGGTCAAGAACTTGCGCGGTACCGGAAAGTATATGTATCTCAGCGGTTTTGAATTGTCGAAGAACAAACCGCCCCAAGCCGTGATTGAAATTGAAGTGCGCAAGTCCGGCGGTATTCGTCGTGAGCAACACCGCTTCTCGCAAGGCGACTCATTGCAAGCCGTTTCGGGTCTTAATGAATATGACGGTTACACCATCAGCGAAATCAATCCGCTGCGCGGCTATGTGGCGTTCCTCAATGGCGAGGTACTTGGCCGTGGGCAGGTGGTGGGTGACACTAACCGCAGAGCAATGCAGAAAGTGCAGATACGCGAGACCATCGCTTCGCACTTCGAGAAAGAACGCTCGCTGTTCAACCAGGGCATAAAATGCCTCTCGCTGTTCTTTATCGACGAGGTGGCGCACTACAAGGGCTATGATGAAAATGGCGAAGTGGTAAAAGGTCAGTTCTGGAAAGATTTCGAGGAAGAATATAACAACTTCTTGAACGAACATATCTCGCTGTTTGACGAACCCTACCAACGCTATCTGCGCCAAAGTACCGCCGCACAAGTGCACGCGGGCTACTTCTCCATCGACAAAAGAACGGGACGCTCGGTGAACAGCCACGTGGGACGTGGCGACGACACCAGCGACGACATCAGCGCTTACGACCTTATCTTGAAGAATAAGGAACGACTGCTCAGCTTCAGCGAGCCTGTGCGCTTCATTTTCTCGCACTCGGCTCTGCGCGAGGGCTGGGACAACCCAAACGTGTTCCAGATATGCACCCTGCGCAATGCCGGCAGCGTAACCGCCAAGCGGCAAGAAGTGGGCCGTGGGTTGCGACTATGCGTCAACCAGCAGGGTAACCGCATGGATGCCGAAGTTCTCGGCGAAAACGTGCAGGAACTGAATAGTCTTACGGTGATTGCCAACGAGAGTTACAGCTCATTTGTCGATGCGCTACAGCGAGAAACACGACAGGAACTGCGCGAGCGACCCACTCATGTCAATCTGGAATTGTTCAAGGGCAAAACCATCGTTGTTGATGGTGAGAAATTCCAACTCGACGAAGTGCGAAGCGCAATGGCTGTCACCTACTTCACGATGAATGGCTACATTGACGAAAAAGGTATTCCGACTGACGCTTATCGCACAGCGGTAAAGGAGGGGACTTTGGCATCGATGGATTTGTTTGTCAACATCGCACCTATCGCAGCAGAGCTGCATAAAATGGTGCAAAGCACCTACGACGAAAGCGTCATTCTTGACAGCATGATTGAAGACGACATGCAAACACCTGCCACCATCACAATCAATCAAGACAATTTCGGGCGTAAGGAGTTCCAAGAACTATGGAAACAAATCAACCACAAGTACGCCTACACCGTTCACTACAGTAGTGATGAACTTGTGGAAAAAGCCATCAACTCACTCAACGCCTCGCTGAAAGTCACCGAGTTGAAATATGTTGTGGTTGAGGGCGGTCAAGAAGACAAAGTGGATGAGTTTGGTGGCATCACCACGGCAACCAAATCCCTCTCGGATGTGTCAACGTCAACAGTCAAATATGACCTTGTGGGCGAGATTGCACGTGGTGCCACGCTGACGCGGCGTACCGTAGTTCGCATCTTGCAAGGGTTGACTCCACAGAAATTCGCACTGTTCCGCAACAACCCTGAGGAGTTTATACGCAACGCAATCCGACTCATTCGTGAGCAAAAAGCAACGATGATTGTGGAACACATCGGCTACAATATGATTGACGGGCAGTATGAATCGACTATATTCACGCAAGAGAAACCCACACAACCACTGTCAAAGGCATTCCATGCCAAGAAGCATATCCTTGACTATGTGTTTACCGACAGCAAGGGTGAACGTGAATTTGCCGAACAGCTCGACGCAGCTACCGAAGTGTGCGTTTACGCCAAATTGCCGCGCACATTCCAAATACCAACGCCGGTGGGCAACTATGCCCCCGACTGGGCTGTAGCCTTCAACAGGGGTAGTGTCAAACACATCTTCTTTATTGCTGAGACTAAAGGCTCGCTTGACGAAATGGAACTTCGTGGTGTAGAGCGCGCAAAGATAGATTGTGCCAAGAAACTGTTCAACGAATGTTCGACTGCCAACGTGAAATATTCGGTCTGCAAGCCGACTTATCAAAGTCTGCTTGAAGCCATGAGCGGAGTATAATCGAATTAAAACCAATAGCAATGAACAAAAATCAAGGTCACGGTGATCATATCGGAGCGATAATCGACACAAAAACTTTTATCTCTCAACATTTGCAACCGCTTATAAACAAGGGGAAAGTCACTCATCGCGTAACAACACCGGCTTTTTCGGACTCCAATAATGGGGATCCTACCGAGGTGGCTGTTCTGCTGAATGATGATGAATCTATATCTTGGCAAACGTTGCTCGCGAAAGGTCGTGAACACTTTGAATTTGTTTCATGCTACCCCGTGTTGGCTCCTGACATCCGTATTCCTGCAACAATAGTAAAAGTTGAACCGTGGAGCAATCTGATTGAAGCGACTGTCACTTGCATGATTGACGATACTTTAACCGTGGCATTTTTCGCAACCGATTATGTTTGGAATAAAGACCGTTATATTGAGGGCAGCAAACTGTATCTTGATTTTGCGGCTATTGCTTACTCGGCAAAAGAAGCCAGCAGAGGCTTCAAATTTGAGGGACAAAAAGCAATAGACTTTTTGAGTAAGATCGGGAAGAAACCTGATTACGACGAAAAAGGTAATGTCATGCCAGTGAATTTCAGCACGGAGCATCTTGTTGCTTTTATGAATGTAAATGAGGATTATCCTGACGATGCTCAGTTTCAATCCCCATTGGGCAACATTATACATCACAAAGCACTCAACATTGGATTTAGCAAAAGCCTAATTTCCATCAAACACGACCCCGAAAGAAAAGTCCCATTATATTTCAAGAGTGAATTCCTGCCCGATGCTTCTAATGGTATGCCCGTACAAGGCGTACTTTGGCTGCAAGGTTGCATCAGTGACCATCAATTCCCAATTAAGCAATGCCACAACATATATGGTGATAAGGGTACAGAGTTTCTAAATAATCTTGAAAAGCCATTGAAAAATGGCAAAATGCCGAGTGGGTGGCAAGATGTGGAATGGATTTTGGATCCACTTGACCTCATTCAAACGCCTGAAGGCTACGTGCTTGATGCTTTTCATGTGGAAGATAGGAACAATAATGAATATCAGTTGTACTTTAGCAAAGAAGGATCTACGAAAAAGTACAAGTCGATTAAATCGCAACGTCGTGTGCCGGTTGAACAAACTGAGGAAGAAAAGCGTATGGGCATTCAACGATTTGAATTCAAGTCAGTCATTCCGCCATTTGATGATACAATGTATCTTGCCGGAACGTATGAATACGAAGTTGCCAAGACAATCCCCGATATTTGGGATTACGTTTCTGTGCCTTTCACCCCGATGGGTGTTTGGCAAGCGTTTCTGCTGAACGAAACATTCCGTTTCCTTCCGCACTTTTGGCATAGTTCATACATAGACCGAAGCTATATATTTCAGATTGATGATATAGTTCGAATATCAAAACTTGAAAAAGTGAGTCCGGGTATTTCTCAAAAAGATATGCAAAAGCTTAAAGAATACTGTAATAGTGACATGCTTCTACCAAGAGTCAAAGTAGAAAGTAATTCTGCGATTATAAATGTTTGTTTTTGGAATTCGTGGCAAGGACTTATAAAGCTTGATGTACCGGTTACGAAACGTGGCCGTACAGTTCAATTCGGTCAAGCCAAAAGCGAGACATTGATTGAGTATGACTGCGGCATTATTTTTTGAAATAACAAGAGACACCAAAGAAGCAATTTTATGCCATGAAGATACCGGCGCTGTTTAAGGAATACATTTGGCTTGTCGAGACAATCAACCGCTACGGCAAAATTTCGTTTGCCGAGCTGAGTGAGCAGTGGAAGCGAACGGAGGAGAGTGGCGGGATGGAGCTGTCGCGGACGACGTTTAATCGTCATCGTGATGCGATCCTTGATATGTTTGGCGTGATTATCGAGTGTGACCGGCGTGACGGCAACCAGTATTACATCGAGAACAAGGAGGTTCTGGACGATGACAGTGTGCAGAACTGGATGTTTTCGACCTTGGGTGTGGGCAAGATGCTCGATGAAAATGTATCGTTGCAGCATCGCATCTTGCTGGAAAGCATTCCGTCGGGCAATCGGCAATTGCAGTTGATCATCCAGGCGATGCGCGAAAGCCGCCGCGTCATGCTCACTTACCAGCGCTATGGGGCTGCCGCGTCAAATTCCTTTTCAATAGAGCCCTATTGTGTGAAATTGTTTCGTCGCCGATGGTATGTGCTGGCCAAAATGAGCCGTCCTCATTATTATCACGAAGGCGAAGAGAAGAGAGAAGGGTTCTTCTCCGTATTCTCTCTTGACCGCATCGAGCATATGGAGTTGCTGAAGACCAAGTTCACGGTCGACCCAACATTTGATGCGGCGGCTTATTTCAACGAATGTTTCGGCATCGTGGTGGGCGATGGCTCCAAGCCCGAGCGCGTGGTGCTGCGTGCTTACGGGTTTGAGGCTTTCAATGTGCGCGGTCTGCCGCTGCATCACACTCAGAGAGAGCTGGAAACCACCGAGGAGTATGCTGATTTTGAATTGGTTGTGCGGCCCACATCCGACTTCAAGGCTCACCTGATGTCGCGTGGGCGGTGGTTGCAGGTGATGTCCCCGCAGTGGCTGGCCGACGAGATTCAAGAATGGCTGCAGGCGGCCCTTGACGCCTACAAAAACAGGCAAAAAACTCAAGAAAAATGATATTTTTCTGAAATTTATTTAACTTGTACCGCATGGTGGTACAATACACCCATAATTTTGCATCGTCAACAAGAAGTATTAACGCTTTAAAGATTCAAGATTATGGAAGCAAAGAAGAAATATTTTATGGATTGCCACCTGGCTGGCCGCAAGTATCACGATGCCGATGAAGTGTGGGACAAGCTCAAGGTGGGCACGCTGCTCCAGCTGGAGCGTGACTGCGACAACCGCTACGACCCCGATGCCGTGGCCGTGATTTACCGCGATGAGGAAATCGACGACTCATTCTGCATCGGTTACATTCCCCGCACCGACAATGAGACGCTCGCCGCCTTCCTCGAGATGGGTTGGACAGACGCTTTTGAGTGTCGCATCAGCAAGCTCAACGAGAATGCTCACTCGGAATATCAAGTTTATTTGACGATTAAAATCAAGAGGAACAAGCAATAAAGAATTAAAAAATTAACGATTATGGAACAAAGAGGAATCAAGATTTTGGACCTGGGTAAAGGACGGAGCATCAGGATGCCCGTGAACTACCAGCACTTTATCCTCAATTATTCATCCAATCCCGAAACCATGGGTTGGGACAAGGAAGAAGTTCTTCACATATTGGAATGTGTCAAGGACGGACGGCTTGAAGAATTGAAAATGGATGATGATTTGATGAATTCCATCGGCGGTTTCTTTGAGAACGGTGTTTGCGTGCAGCCCGACATCGAGATGGCCGTCTATTGGTATGAGCAAGCCATCGAGAATGGCAACGACTTGGCTCGCAGCAACCTTGCCGACATTCTGCGTAAGGGTTCTCAAGGCTACCCGAAGGACTTGAAACGCGCCTTTGAGCTTTATCAGGCCTGCGGCTTGCCCTATGCACACTATCGCGTCGGCGAGTTTCTGGAACACGGCTGGGGAGTGCCTCAAGACCTTGAGGCAGCCAAAGCCTACTACCGCCAGGCCTATCGCGAAGGCCACGGCCTTGCCGCCAAGAAACTCAAGGAGTGGAACTTCTTGGAATAAAAGCACTAACCCACATTTATTTTAGATAGTATGTTTGGAGTGATTTTCAGGTTGGTTGCGCTGACTTCTTGCCAAATTATCATTTTGCTCCAGCTGGGATAGGAGCCCCAGCTGTACTGGCAAGTGACCTGTGAGAGCTGGAGCAATTTTGAGAGGGCGGGGCCACGAGCCCCGCCCTCGATGTGCAATGGCGTTACCGGCCAATGTTGTCTTGTTCGGGGCTCAATTTAGGCATGGCTTCATTCAGGCGTGACATGACGAGGTTTCGTTCAACACGGTTCTCATGTTGGCTCGGGCTAAGTTTGTTGAGTCTCTTCAAGTGACTGGCTGGAGCAGAGTTTGAAGATGAGGCAGCTGCATAACTGATAAAATAGACCAATTGAGAATTGATCGTTTCAATCTGTAGGTAAACAATTGATTTTTTGTCGGCCGTGATGAAACCAAAATAATTGTTGGCCTCATCCTGAGTGACATAGATATAGCGTTCAGCCATGAAGGCAACCAATTCATCCATGCTGACAGCGCCAATAGAGATAACCAATGAGGACAAAACGAGGCCGCTGTTTTTGAGGGTATAGGCAATGAGCGAGACTGGCGATTTGCCGTAATAAACAAGAAAGTCGTTCTTCTCAGAATCCAGCACATAACCCGACATGAAACCCTTGACGGTTGATTTTGTGGCGCCCCACTGTAGGCAGGGTTCCCGATAGGTGTTGTATTTTCCGTTGACAGTCACTCGGAATGAATTAGAGCCATTGCGAATGGTTGTCTCCCCCACCCGATTGGCGGTAACCGTGCTGCCCGTAACGCTGGCTATCAGCGGATTGTCGGATGTCCAGGTGGCTTTCTTGCCAGGGATGGTGTAGGTCTCGCCAGCAATCATGGTTTTGTTGGGATAGTTCGGTTCACCGTCCTTATCGCTGCCACAAGAAACGAATGCCAGTGCAGCCAGCGCCAATGAAAAGATAATGAGTAGCTTCTTCATGATAAAATGTGCATTAAATGGTGAAACAAGTAAATTTTACGCCGCAAAATAAAAGCGACATTGCCCCATATCGTGGTACATTGTCAACTTTAGTTGAAATTATTTCAAAAATGAGGCCCGCCGGGTCTTTTTTTTGCTGGAGGGTGGCTGGCGAAAGTGATGATTGCCTGAACATGGCCTCTGCCGATGGAGAGATTTGTTTCGACGTCACCTACAACGAGCGTGGTGGTGTGGTTTTTGATGATTACCACCGAGCCGCAATGTTTCTCAGGCTCCATTCAGAGCCCTTTAAGCCGCGCCAACGAGGCCATCGACACGCTGGTTGAGATGCTCGCCACCCTTGAGCAGAAATAGGATGTTTCCGCGCCGGGACAGCATCAATGAGAGGCCTTTTGTGTGTGTCCTGGTTTTGAATGGATGGCACAAAAAAGAAAAGGTCTCGACATTCGCATGTCAAGACCCCCAATACTAATAATTACTAATACTTGAAAACTATATCTCCATGCAGTGCCTTACGTCCTCGGGGACGGGGGCGCAGTTGCGACTGCTTTGGAATAACTGCCCCGTTTCCCAACGGGTTCGCTACTTTCGTTGTCTGTACACCGCAAAATTACATTATTTTCATAAAAACGAGAATATTTTTCGTCTAAAAAAATGTAATAAAAACTGTTTTTATGCATTTTTTAACCATTTTTGCCCAAAAAAGCATGAAAAAACGTCATGAAAAGGGTGCCTGAAATGCGGCGGCCAAAAAAAATTTCAAATCTACATGAACAATTATCAATTATTTCGTACCTTTGCATCGCTTTTGGATGCTGGCCCATTAAGGCCACGCCCGGAAAGCGGTCCTATAGCTCAGTTGGTCAGAGCACCTGACTCATAATCAGGGAGTCCTTGGTTCAAGCCCAAGTGGTACCACACTAAATGTATCAGCTGCTATTTTTAGTGGCTGATACTTTCTTTTTAA
>JAFUWD010000024.1 GCA_017483645.1 Muribaculaceae bacterium
CTGGTCAGTGTTCTTGACTACTATGAGATTAGGCATTCTTTGAAAACAAATTAAACCGCCGTATGCCGAACGGCACGTACGGTGGTGTGAGAGGAAAGGGAGCGCAAGCTAAACGCTCACGCTCCCCGACCTACTCGATTTTAATAATTTGGTGCCATGTTCGCTGGCTTCGAGGTGGGCGATGGTGCGTGCCTCCATGGGCAGCCTCGTTACCCCAAGCACCGAGCGTGGGAACTCCGGAAACTCACCCAAGCAGAAAAACTTGTGCTATAGCAATTGATAATTCTATTTGAACAGATCGTCAAGGCCAATGACTTTAACACCGAGGTGCTCTGAATAACTGTTGCGCTGCAGCCCAGCTGATGTGATGAAGGTGGGTATCAGTCCACCGCGATGATTAGTGCTCTGTTTAAACCGCATCATTCGATTCATGAATTTATCGAATTCCTCCTTATCAATGGCATAGGGCAGTTCACTGTATTTTGCCTCGCATATATTGGTCATCCGGTCAGCACGGTCAATGACGATGTCGATTTGGGCGTTGCCCTTGTTTCTGTTTTGACCTTCAACATCGGTAGCTCTCCAGGAGTAGAATGTGGTGCTGATGCCATCGATACCCAGTGCATGCTTGATTTGACGGATGTGTGTCATGCACACTTTCTCAAAAGAGAGGCCTCTCCAGGTGGATATTTTGGGTGTGTGCAGGTTCTTGGTCCAGTATTGGTTGTCATTGTTGACTCCCTGCATGAATTGCAAATAGAACAATGAGAAGAAGTCCACCAGTTGATACAGTCCATTGCGGGCAGATAGCTTCTTTTCCTTTACAGGATAAAAACGCACCAGGTCACAGTCCACAAGATTTCGCAACATTTTGGTCAACCGCCCATTGGCGTCGATGTCAAGAGATTGTGCAATCTCAGTTCGTGTAAGCCCTTTTTTCTTGTTGAAGAGTTTTCTGATGATAGCGATATAAGGCTCTATGGTAGAGAATAAAGTCCTGTATAGCCGGTCAAACTCGCGGTACATTTCCCCATCAGGATCAAAATATAACTTGTCGATGTTCTGGGCAAGACTCAAGTCGGTATCCAGCAGACTAAGGTAATAGGGTATTCCTCCCATGACCATATAGGCTTGCAGCACCATGTCTCGGTCCCAATGGAACCCACGGTAGGCCAGATATTCTTCTTCTTCTCGCAAAGTAAACTCTTTCAAGTGAATCTCGTGGGTAATGCGGTTGTGCAGGCCTCCATGAGCATCAATGACATTTTCCATCATCCATGATGTTGCCGAACCGCAAACAATCAGCATCATCTGTGGTTGTAACGAGGCCCAACTGTTCCAGAAGTGTCCCAATGCTTCAACAAAGCCTGACTTGCGAGTATCCAAGCAAGGCAATTCATCGATGAACACGATACATGGACTGTCTTTCTTGAGGTGGTTAGTAAGGAAATGGCGCAGCAACCTAAAAGCCTCCTGCCAATTATCGGGTATCGCGATAGGATTGCCATATAAGTCCATCGCATCCACGAATGCCTGCAACTGGGCACCCTTCTTGCCCCCGATGATGCCTGTCATAGAGAATGCAAAGCGTCCTTTGAACACATGATTCACCAGATAGGTTTTGCCAACGCGCCGCCGCCCATAAATGGCCACAAATTCAGCCTGGTCGCTTTGGACATACTTGTTCAAGCGTCCAATCTCTTCCTGTCGGCCAATAATTATCTGCTCCATCATCTCTAAAAGTTTATCATTCAGGATGCAAAGATAAAGAAATTATTTGATTCGAGTGCTAAAAGTGTAGAAAATTACACTGATTTAGCACTTTTATCATGATTTCTGTGCTAAAAGTGCGAGAAATCATATTGGTTTAGCAATCAAAACATAGTGCATGCGCTGGTACTCGTTGCAAATACACGCCTTGGCCTGGTGTCCATAGTAGCCGAAGGGCAAAAAGTCAGGAATACACAAAATGATTCAGAGAAATTACACTTTTCCAATGAAAAATCGACGATGGTGCGGGCGACTTTAGACTATGGCACCTTGCCACAGGTCTCGAAGGAATTCTGTGGCCGGGATGACGTCTACACCATTCATCTTGCGGCGGTACTTGTCAAGTGACACGATAATCAGGCGGGCATCAGGGAAATCCTCGCTGAACGCCTTCAGGCCATGCGTGTGACGAGACTTGGCTTCATCAGTTGCTTTGATTTCGATAGCCACTCGACCCTCACCGATGATGGCATCAACCTCATATCCTCCTGATGTGCGCCAATAAGTGAGGCGTTCATCAATGTGGTTATAGCCCAAATAGGCTATGATTTCTTGGATGATGAAATGCTCGAATGCGTGCCCAAAGTCATCGCTACCTGGACGTAGTGAGTTGCGGTGAGTGAGATAATTAGCAAGCCCCACATCAAACAAATAGAACTTGGGGGCTGCAATCGCCCGGCGTTTACGGGATGACGTGAAACCGGGAATGAGGTAACCCAACAAAGTGTCTTCAAGAATGGTAAAATATTCTTTCACCGTTCGGTAATCAATGCCACAGTCTTGGGCAATATTCTTATAGACCAACATTTCGCCGTCACACTGGGCCGCCACCTCCATGAACCGCGAGAATGACTGGAGGTTGCGCGTCAGGGCTTCCTGGCGTATTTCTTCGTTCAGATAAATGCCGACGTAACCACGCAGACGTTCTTTAGGATTATCCACCATGTAATGGCGCGGAATCATGCCATTGTTCACGGCGCGAATGAGATCAAAATCGGGAATCTCGGCACTAACAAGAGGAAACATCTGCTCACGAGTAGCCCGACCTCCCAATAAGTTTGTGCCCAACCTTTTCAATTTCCTGGCACTTGACCCGCTCAAGATGAATCGAATGTTTTTTCTCTGTATCAGCGAGTGCACCTCGTCGAGTAATTGTGGCAGTTTCTGGATTTCATCAATGATGACAGTATCATTCTCGCCGAAGTCCTCCAATTCCTCAGATAAAATCTCCGGGCGACGCAACAGCCTCTCAAACTCCGATGGCCGAAGCAAGTCATAAGTGCGACAAGCAGGGTACTTTGCATTCAGCCATGTGGTCTTCCACACCTGACGTGCACCCCACAAGAACACACTGTCGTTATACTCGTTATCAACGTTAATAATCCTGATATACATACACCTTATTGTGGTTTTATCTTAATATTTCAACATTAAGATGTTGCAAAATTAGATAATAATTACCGAATAACAAAATCTATCACATGTTTTTTCAGTTATAGATTGGTGCCGAGGTAGGTGGGGCGGTCGAGGGTGCGGTAGGCGATGGCTTCCATGATGTGGTGCTGCATGACGCGGTCGCTGGCCTCGAGGTCGGCGATGGTGCGGGCCACCTTGAGGATGCGGTCGTAGGCCCGAGCGCTCATGTTCATGCGTTCCATGGCGTCGTGGAGGCGTTTCAGGCCGGCCTCGTCGGGTTCGGCATAGCGGTGTAACAGCGCGGGTGTCATCTGCGCGTTGCAGTAGACGCCCTTGATGCCTTGGAATCGGCGGGCCTGGATATCGCGTGCGGCGATGACCCTGCGGCGGATGGCCTCGCTGGGCTCGCCGGGTGTCTGTGCCGATATTTGCTCAAACTCCACAGGTTGCACATCCACATGGAGGTCGATGCGGTCGAGCAACGGTCCGGAGATTTTGTTCATGTACTGGCTCCGCTGGTGCTCGGTGCACACGCAGTGTTTCTTGGGGTG
Source organism: Muribaculaceae bacterium (assembly GCA_017483645.1). Lineage (GTDB taxonomy): Bacteria > Bacteroidota > Bacteroidia > Bacteroidales > Muribaculaceae > Sodaliphilus. The sequence goes on from JAFUWD010000024.1 coordinate 3,738, forward strand.
CCCGTAGTAACCGCAGGGGCAGGGGTTCATGGATGCCACAAGCATGAACGACGCCGGATATTCGGTGGCGTACTTCGCGCGGCTGATGCTGATGGTTCGGTCCTCCATGGGCTGCCGCATCACCTCAAGCACCGAGCGCGGGAATTCCGGCAACTCATCAAGGAAGAGCACTCCGTTGTGTGCCAGACTGATTTCGCCAGGCGTGGGATAGGTGCCGCCCCCCACCAAAGCTACGCTCGAAATGGTGTGATGCGGTGAACGGAAGGGCCTCACGGTCATCAGCGTGGTGCCCATGGGCAGCTTGCCTGCCACAGAGTGGATTTTGGTGGTTTCGAGGGCTTCTTGCAGTGTGAGTGGCGGCAAGATGGACGGCAGGCGTTTGGCCATCATTGATTTGCCGCTTCCGGGGCTTCCCACCAGCAGGATGTTGTGTCCTCCGGCACATGCCACCTCCAGTGCGCGTTTCACATTTTCCTGCCCCTTGACATCGGCAAAGTCGTAGGTGAACACTCCTTGCGCCCTGGCAAATTCTGCGCGGGTGTCGACCACGGTGGGTTCGAGCTCAGCCTCGCCGTTGAGAAACGCGATGACCTGCTGGAGCGAGTCGACACCGTAGATGTTCAGATTGTTGACCACCGCGGCTTCCAAGGCATTTCGTCGAGGCACTATGAATCCGTCGAGCTGCAGCTCGCGTGCCAAGATAGCCATGGGCAGGGCTCCCTTGATGGGCCTGACAGAGCCGTCGAGCGACAGTTCACCCATAATCATGTAGCGTTGCAACTTGTCGGCATTGATTTTCTCATCGGCGGCAAGGATGCCGATGGCCAAAGGCAGGTCGTAGGCCGACCCTTCCTTTTTGATGTCGGCCGGCGACATGTTGATGACCGTCTGTTTGTTGGGAAATCCCATCCCACTCTGGTCGATGGCGCATCGCACACGCTCAGCGCTCTCTTTGACAGCCGTGTCGGGCAGGCCGACGAGGATGAAGCCCGTCCCCCAATCGACCGAGACTTCAATCTCGACCTTGATGGCATCGATGCCTTGAACTGCGGCTCCGAAAGTGCGTACGAGCATAGTGGTGAGTGTCAGGATTGTGCAAAGTTATGTTTGAACGCCGCCATTTTGATGGCAGCTTCGGCGGCTTCGGTGCCTTTGTTGCAAAGTGCTCCGCCCGCCCTGTCGAGAGCTTGCTGCTCGTTGTCGGTGGTGAGGACGCAGAAAATCACGGGCACATCACCTGTGGCGTTGAGCATGGCGCACCCGTTTGTGGCATGCTTGCAAACGTAGTCGAAGTGCGGTGTTCCGCCGCGAATCACGCAGCCAATCATGATGATGGCGTCAAACAGCCCGCTGCGAGCCATCTGTGCCGCGCCGTAGGTGAGTTCGACGGTGCCGGGCACATGAGCCACGGTGGCCGCATCATCGGGGTAGCCGTTGTCTTTGAGACATTGGCGCACTCCGTCCAGCAGCGCTTCAGTTATTTGGGCGTTCCACTCGGCCACCACGACACCCACCTTCAGTCCATCGACCACGGGCAATGCGGCGGCTTGGTGGGGTGTTTCATTTATTTTCAGTTCGGTCGACATAACAAACGAAATATTAGGGGAAACAGATTGGGCTTATTTCAGTTCTTTAGGGAAGATTGCATTGGTGGTGACGAAATCCACGCCCCAGTCTTGCAACTGTTTGAACACGTCGGGGTTATCGACGGTCCACACATTCACTTTCAGTCCGGCTTTATGGAGCCGCTGCACGGCATCTTGCGTGAGCATGGAGTGCAGCACGTCGAGGTCAATGTGCCGCTTGATGCACCAGTCTACCCACTCGTTGATGTCGCCGTCACCGGCCAACACTTGCACTTGCACTTGCGGGTAGTTCTTGTGTATGTGTTCAATCACAGCGCTCATGAACGAGATAATCACCACCCGGTCAAGGCAGTTTTTCTGTTTCAGCAGGTTGATGAGCGCCGGCACACCGTCGAAAGTGTTGTTGTTGGGGTTTTTGGTGCTGCTGTGGATGTTGGTTGACCACTTGATTTCGACCACGGGCACCACATTTTGCTCGGTGCATACGTCGAGGTAGTCGGCCAAAGTCATCAGATGTCCGGCATAGGTGATGCCGCGCCGCGTTTGCGTGAGCGGGATGTTGATGGCCTGCATGGTGGTGAGTTGCGCCAGGTCGGTCTCGTTGCCACCCACGCGCTTGGTGTTGCTGTCGTGGCAGATGATAAACGTGCCGTCGGCTGTGGTGTGGATGTCACATTCCAGTCCCCAGGCTCCTGCCTGTGCGCCATTGATGAAAGCGGCGCGCGTGTTCTCTACTCCCCACACCGAACCCCGGTGCCCCACGATGAGTTGTGCTTGTGCCGAAAACGTGGCGCAAAGCACCACAACGATTGTGAAAATGCTTTTGAGAAGGTTCATTATCTTGAAATTTTTGTTTTTGTTGTTCAGCAGATTTTGGATTTCTTTTTGTTCGGCCGTGGCATTGAGCCGCCGCGCCAGTGGCAGCAGCGACGTGAGCAGTTGCTCGGCGGCTGCCCGGCGGTTGATGAGCCGCATCAGCGCCTTGGCCAACCCGATGGAGATGGTGAGCTCGCGGTGTCCCATGTCGCCGCTGAGTTTTTTCTGATATCGCAAAGCTTTGGTGTAGTATTTGACGGCATTGCGGCTGTTGCCCACCTCGAGCATGATGTCGCCCTCTTTTTTAAGTGTGTCGACCAGTGCTGTGAGTGCTTGTCGCGAGGCGTTTTCGTCGTTGCTGGTGAGCTGTGAGGTGTAGAGAGCCGTTGCTGATTGATAGTGGGCCAGCACATTCATTTGCTTGGTGCGCGACGTGATGATTTGTGTCGAAGCCTCTATGGCCTTGAGCAGCATGGGAGTGTATCGGGCCTCATCCTTCTTGGCCAGTCGTTCAAGCAGTTGCTGCGCCTTGGTGAGTTCTTTTGCCGCGCGGCTGTCCTCTCCGGTGTTGTGATGGACAATGGCCAGGTTGTAGAGCAGTGCCGCCAGCAATGCCAGCACATCATCGGTCTTCTTGCCGGTGATGCTGGCAAGTTGGTACAGGGCATTCTCGGCCGAACTGAGCGCCAGCACATAGTCGCCACTGTCGATGAGCAACGTCATGTGTGCCAGCCAGAGCCAAGTCGCGTAGAGGGGCGGCGTGGAGGCGGCTATGTCGTCGTCGTTATCGTTATAAAGCAGGCCGTCGATGAGCATCGAAGCCTCAGCGTTGCGGTGGTCGCGTATCAGGTGCAGCACATAGCACATCTCAATGTCGAGCACCACGTTACTTGCCAAGCCGGCAGCCGGTGGCATCTTACCCGTCTGTTCAATCTGCGCGTGAGCGATTGTCATGTCGTTGCGCAGTCGGGGAAAAGCGGTGACTACCTGCACAGCTACATTCATTGTCGGGGCAAAGTGAGCGTGTTGTTGAATGTGGGGTTCTGCGTTACGCATTGATGGGCCAGTTGTTGGGCGTTCCGCAAGATGTCCCGCCATGCGTCGTCGTCCATGTCGGGCAGGGACTGGTAAGTGACCTCGGAAGCGAACAGTTGTTCCACCACCCCTGCCACAAAAGCCGCCTGCCACAGCAGCATGTGCGGTGTGGGCTCGCCTGCCGCCGGCAAATGGGTGCGGTGTTCCTGTATCATTCGTGTCACTGCCAGGTCGGGGTGGATGTGCAGGCAGTTGCCTCCATAGTACTCAATATGGTTGTGGAAAGCCTCTTCACCGGTTTCTCCCGAAAAGATGTCGGTGAGGTCGCGGTCGTGTGCTATCACCACATGTGCCAATTCCAGATTCTCAAGGATAGCTGGCATTACCTTGGTGATGCGGAAGTTGATGCCATGTTGGAACCCAGGCAGATAGACGATGATGGCCTTGCGCTCCACAGCATGTTTCACCAGTTCAAAGAGTCGCTCGCGTTGTGGCAGGTCGATGGCATAGAGCGATCCGAAAATCAGCACATCATCCTCATCGATGCGCGGCCACACCACATCGAAGCGTTCTTTGGGATAGCGACCGTAGTTGACGATGCGCTGGGTTGCGCAGTCATCATCCTGGAAGATGGCCGACAATGCTGTGGCACCATCGGTGAACCTGTCGACGGAACGCACGTCCACGTGGTTGCGTTTAAGAAAGTCCACCACCAGGTCGCCCACGCTGTCGGTGCAGCACTCACTCACCATGCTGCAAGGCAGTCCACGGCTTCCAAGCAGGGCCGTTGCGCAGGCGATACGCCCTCCCACCATGGCTCTGACGGGCTGACCGGCCCGGAAGACGGTGTCGAGAACCGATTCGCCTATTGCTATGATTTTTCGCATATTGTTTGGTTGTGTTTCGTTGTGTGTTTTTTCGTTACATACGGCTTTTTTGGCCCAAGTAACCGCCATGATGCCGGAGGGCATAGTCTTTTTTGTCAAAGCCGGTGAGCTTCATCGTGTTCACCACCAGCACATCGCCCATCACCGTCATGGTGGTGGTGCTGGTGGTGGGGGTGAGTCCCAACGGGCAAACTTCCGGTGCTCCTCCTGTCCACAAGCAGATGTCGGCCAGGTGTGCCAGTGGGCTGTCGGCATTGCCGGTTATCACAATAATTTGCAATTTGGGGTAGAGCGCTTGCGCCAGTTCCACAAGGGCCAAAATCTCGCTGGTGCGCCCCGAGTTGCTCAGGAGCATCATCACGTCGTTCTGCTGGAGCACGCCCAAATCGCCGTGCTGCGCCTCGCTGGGGTGGAGAAACACGGCCGGGATGCCGGTGGATGAAAAAGTGGTGGCGATGTTTTCGGCAATTTGCCCACACTTACCCATTCCGCTGGTCACCAGCTTGCCGCCTCGGTTTTTCACCTGTTCCACAATGAGTTTCACCGCCTGCTCATAGCCGTCGGTTACAGGAATATTTGCGATGGCGCGACTTTCGGCGGCCAGAATATCTCGCATTGATTGTTTGATGTCCATTGTCAAGTGTGCGTAAAGTCTTTTACCAAATTGCAAATTTACTGAAAAACCTCGATATTTCACCTTCGTGAAGGGAAAAAAGTTAAAAATCCCGTCCATTGGTCAATTTCTGTCGTGAAATCGGGTGCCCGACGGAGAATTATTGCTTATTTTTGTGCTCTGAACCATAACAAACAACGACGGCACAGCGATGAAACGATATTGCCAACGAATACAGCACAGCGTTGCGGCTCCGGTGTGGGCCGTGGTGTGGAATCTTTTTCTGGTCTATCTCACCTACGGGCTGGCCCGGCTGGTATTTTACCTGCTCAATCGCGACATGCTGGCTCCTGCGCTGGCTCATGGCGGCTGGCTCGACGTGATGTTGGGCGGCCTGATGTTCGACACGTCGGCCATCGTTTATACCAATGTTCTGTGGATGCTGCTGATGTTGTTGCCATTGCATATCAAGGAAAACAAAGTCTATCATCGTGTGTTGCGCTGGTTGTTTGTTGTGGTGAACGGTTTGGCGCTGGTGGTGAACCTGTGCGACGCGGTCTATTTTCCATTTACGTTGCGACGCACCACAAGCACTGTTTTCGACGAGTTTGCCAACGAGGGCAACCTGCTCTCTATTATTGGCGGTGAGGTGGTGCGTCATTGGTATCTGTTGCTGCTGGTCGTGGCGGTGATGGCGGCATTGTGGCGCCTTTATTTCACGCCCCGCGTGCGCAAGCCCGTCTTTTTGTGGGCCTACTACCCTACCCTGTTGGTCGCCTTGCCGCTGTTAGGCCTGCTTAGCGTGGCAGGTATGCGTGGTGGCTTCACCACGGCCGTGCGGCCCATCACGGTGAGCAATGCCAACCAATATGTGAGTCGGCCGATGGATGCCGCATTAGTGTTGAATACTCCGTTCTCGCTGCTTCGTACGCTTGGCAAGAACGTGTTCCGCGTGCCTGATTATTACCCCGACGAGCAGCAATTGGCGGCCGTCTTTACCCCCATCCACCAGCCGTCAGACTCACTGCCCATGGCGCAAAAAAACGTGGTGGTGATTATTGTGGAAAGTTTTGGCCGCGAGTATGTGGGTGCCCTCAATCGCGACCTTGACAACGGCAATTACGGTGGCTACACCCCCTTCACCGACTCGCTGATTTCGCACAGCGTCACATTCACCCACAGCTATGCCAACGGCCACAAGAGCATCGACGGGATGCCGTCAATCCTGTCGAGCATCCCCATGATGGTGGAGCCCTTTTTCTTGACTCCGGCGGCAATGAACCAAGTGTCGGGACTGGCTCGCATACTTCACGACGAGGACTACCAAACGGCGTTTTTTCATGGTGCGCAGAATGGCAGCATGGGATTTCAGGCATTTGCCCGCACCACGGGCTTCGACGCCTACTATGGCCGCACCGAGTTTGACGCCGACCCTTCGACCGGCGGTGATGCCGATTTTGACGGCACATGGGCCATTTGGGATGAGCCGTTCCTGCAGTACTACTGCCGCACGATGGGCCAGTTGCGCGAGCCTTTCATGACGGCGGTGTTCACCGCGTCGTCGCATCACCCCTTTGTGGTGCCCGAGCAATATACCGACTCATTTCCTGCCGGCACGCTTCCCATCCATCGGTGCATCGGCTACACCGACCATGCGCTGCGTCGCTTTTTTGAGACTGCCAGCCGGCAGCCGTGGTTCAGCAACACAATATTTGTGCTCACCGCCGACCACACCAACATGAGCGCCCGTGCCGAGTATCAGACCGATTTGGGTGAGTTTTCCGTGCCCATCATCATCTATGATCCCAGTGGCGACCTGCCCCCGGTGGTTGAAGACAAGATTGCCCAGCAAATCGACATCCTGCCCACACTGCTGGGACTGCTGCATTACGGCAAGCCCTACTTTGCCTTCGGCATTGATGTGCTCCACACTCCCGCGGCCGATACATGGGCTTTCTCCTATTTGAACGGTGTGTACCAATATGTGAAAGACGGGCTGCTCCTTCAGTGGGACGGGCACCGCACAGTGGGTCTCTATGCCCTTGACGACCGCTTGATGCAGCACAACCTGGCCGGCACAGGCGTGTCGCAACAAGCACAGCTGGAACAAGAGTTGAAAGCCCTTATCCAGCAGTACATGATGCGCATGACGGCCGACCGCCTGCGTGTGGATTAGCGGTTGATGAATTCCTGGAAAGCCTGCTTGTAGCTGTCGCCGATGGGAATGTAGACCGAACCGAACACCAGCCTGTTGCGGTCAATTTCACGGATTTTTGATTTGTTGACGATGAAAGAGCGGTGCACGCGCATGAAACGTGACGACGGCAGCATCTGCTCCATGGCTTTCATGTTCATCAATGAGAGGATGGGATGCTGTGACTGCTCGGTGTAGATTTTCACATAGTCTTTCAGCCCTTCTATGTAGCGTATGTCGTCCAGATTGATTTGCAGCAGTTTGTACTCACTTTTCACAAAAATCGAAGTCACTTCGTCGGCCGGCTTGCTCTCTGCTTGGTGAACCAGTTTGAACCACTGCAGCGCTTTGTTGCATGCCTCAAGAAAATTGGCATAGGAGATGGGCTTGAGCAGGTAGTCGAGTGCGTTGATGCGAAAACCATCGAGCGCATACTGCTCAAAGGCCGTGGTGAAAATGATGCGTGTGGACTCGGGCAGCATCTTTGACAACTCCAGCCCGTTGAGTTCGGGCATTTGGATGTCGAGGAAGATGATGTCGACCGGGGTGTCGTTGATTCCGTTGAGCGCGTCGATGGCGTTGCCATATTTTCCCGACAGCTCCATGAACGGAATCTTTTTCACATAACTCGCCAGCAGTTCCACAGCGAGTGGTTCGTCGTCGACGATAGCGCATTTAATGGTCATGGTGTATAACGATTTTAGAGAAATATTCGGTTCCGTCGGCATTCACGCCCTTTTCCCAGGTGTAATGGCCCGGATACATGAGTTCCAATCGCTTGCCCACTTGCTCCAGGCCGATGCCCGACCCACTCTTGTCGTTCTGTCGCTTGGGGTGGTTGCTGTTGGTGATTTGGCATGTGACAGTGCCTTGGTGCTGGCTCAGCGTCATGTTGATAAACCCCTTTCCGGCTTGCGAAATGCCATGCTTGAAGGCGTTTTCCAACAGGGAGATGAAAATCAGCGGCGCGATGGGCGTGGAGTCGTCGGGCTCCACGTCAATGTTCGTGGTCACCTGCACTTGGTCGGTGAGTCGGATGCGCATCAGTTCGATGTAGTTCTGCATGAAAGCCACCTCTTTGTAGAGCGGCACGAAATTCTGCTGGTTGTCATATAGCACATGGCGCAGCAGTTTTGAAAGTTCCTCGACGGCCGTCTGTGCCTTGTCGCTGTCGAAGGCTATCAGGGCGTAGATGTTGTTCAGCGTGTTGAGCAGGAAGTGCGGGTTGAGCTGGTTGCGCAGATTGCTCAACTCGGCCTCGGTACGGTTTTTTTCGGCTTCCTTGCGCGCTTCTTCCAGATGTTGCCACCGCTGGCTCATGCGCACGGCCAGTGCCAGCCCCGCCACCAGGATGAGCATAATGGCATTGTAGAAGAACATGGGATAGCGCGGCGGCCGTGGCCCTCCGGCATGGCGGCCGTGCGTCGTCACGCCCTCAATGGCAAACAACTCATTCATCAGGTGCCACCACCCCATCATCAATCCCATTGCCACCACCACTGCCACCACATTGATAGCATAGAAAGCCGCTTTGTGTTCCCTGAAATAAAACTTGGGCACGAGCCACAGATAGTTGAGATAAAACAGCAGCATGTAGCACAGCGGTCCGCCCAGCGAGCGCATGAAGTGGTGGCGAGTCACCTGCCATGTTGCATCGCTGGAATTATAGAAAAATAGCGGCAAGAACAGCACGATGCTCCAGCACAGCACATGGATGAGTGCTGCCCGTTTGCCCGTTATATTGGGTTTTGATGCCATAGTGTGAATTGTTTTGTCCATTGCAAAGATACAGAATTATCACATTCCGGTCAAGATTATTCATATCGGATGGCCTCTATGGGGTCGAGATTAGCGGCTTTCTTGGCCGGGTACCATCCGAAAAACACTCCGGTGATGGTACACACCACAAACGACAGCAGCACCGTCCAGGCTTGCACGCTGATGGGCCACCCGGCCAGTGTCTTTACCGCCAGAGAGGCCGCAATGCCCAGCAGCATCCCGATGACTCCGCCAGTGACACTGATGAGGATGGCCTCGATGAGGAACTGGCTCAGGATGTCGATGCCTCGTGCTCCCACACTCATGCGAAGTCCGATTTCGCGAGTGCGCTCGGTCACGCTCACATACATGATGTTCATGATGCCGATGCCGCCCACCACCAGCGAAATACCCGCCACGCAGGCCAGCAACAGTGTGAGCATGCTCATGGTGGAGGTCATCATCGAGCTGATTTCTTCCTGTGAGCGTATGGAGAAATCGTCGTCTTCGCCGTCGCGCAGTTTGTGGTCGGTTCTGAGGATTGCCGTCACGTCCTTGATGGCCAGCGGTGTGATTTCCTCGGTGATGGCGCTGGCGTAAATGCTTTGCAGATAGGTTTGCGCCAGCACACGCTTCATGACGGTGGTGTAAGGCATGAGCACAATGGCGTCCTGATCCATGCCCATGGAGTTGTAACCTTTGCTTTTGAGCACGCCCACCACCCTGACGGGCATTTTGTTGAAACGTATCACTTGCCCCACCGGGTCACTGCCTTTCGGAAAAAGGTTGTCGACGATGGTTTTCCCTATCACGCACACTTTGGTAGCGGCCTTGATGTCGGCCTCGGTGAACATTTGCCCGCTTTCCACCTTCAGCTGGCGGATGGTGAGGTAACCCTCGCTCACGCCGGTGACGCTGGCCTGATAGTTGTTGTTGCCGTAGATGAGTTGTCCGCCGCTCGACACATTGGGACTCACCGCAGCCAGGTACTTGTTCTGATTGACAATGTTCTCAAAGTCGGTGAGCGTGAGGCTTTGGGCATCGTCGGCGCTCATACGTGCCCCGCCCGGTCCACGGTCGGCACCCGGGTGAATCATAATCATGTTCGAGCCCATCTCGGCAATGTTTTGCTTGATGCTTTCCTTCGACCCCTGTCCGATGGCCAGCATGGTGATTACCGATGCCACGCCGATGATGATGCCCAGCATGGTGAGGAAACTGCGCATCTTGTTGTTGGCGATGGCTCTGAGAGCGATTTTGAATAAATTTGTTCCGTTCATCTGTCACTCATGAATGTGTGTGGTTGCTAATCGTCTTCGTTCACAGGCAGCTGTGCCAGTTTCTCGGCGGCATTGAGCACATGGGGGTTCGTCGTGTCGTCGCGCACCTTGCCGTCGCGCAACATGATGTTGCGACTCGAATATTGCGCTATTTCGGGGTTGTGTGTCACAAAGATGATGGTTCGTCCCTCCTTGTGCAGTTCCTGGAAGAGCACCAATATTTCGAATGATGTGCGTGTGTCGAGGTTTCCCGTGGCCTCGTCGGCCAGAATCACCGCAGGGTCGTTGACCAGCGCGCGGGCGATGGCTACACGCTGCATCTGTCCGCCCGACATTTGGTTCGACTTGTGATTCAATCGGTCGCCCAATCCCACGCGTTTGAGTGCCGTGACGGCTCTTTCATGGCGCTGTGCCGCGCTCACAGCGCTGTTGTACATGAGCGGCAGCTCCACATTCTCCACCGCGGTGGTTTTTGCCAGCAGGTTATAGTTTTGGAAGACAAATCCAATCTTCCTGTTTCGCAGAATGGCGCGCGCCGACTTGCTCATGGTGCGCACCGGTGTGCCATCGAGCCTGTATTCGCCGCTGGTGGGCGTGTCGAGGCAGCCCAATATGTTGAGCAGTGTTGATTTGCCCGACCCCGACGTGCCCATGATGGTCACAAACTCACCCTCGGCAATAGAGAAGGTCACCCCTCTGAGCGCCCGTACCGTTTCATCGCCCACGATGAAGTCCCGGCGAATGTTCTCGAGTTCAATGATGGGTTTCATTTCTTTTGCTGTTGTTTGTTGTTGCGGTTGCGCGGTCCGGGCATGAATGGGTTGCTGCCCCCGCCATTGGCGTTGTCTTGCTCCGCTTGTGCGTCGGTGCCTGTGGTGATGTCGGTGACCACGACGGTGCCTTCATCCATGCCGTTCACAATTTCGGTGTGCACGCCATCGGTGAGTCCGGTGGTCACTTTGTGGGCGGTGAACACATTGCCGTTCAGCGTCCATAGCTTGGGGCTTCCCTGTACGTTCTGAATGGTGTATTTCTTGCCTATGATTTCAGGTTCCGGCTCAAACCTCAGGGCCTTGCTGGGCACACTCACCACGCCATTGCGCTCAAGCGTGTAGATGGTGACATTGGCCGTGAGCCCCGGCATGAGTTTGAGGTCGGCGTTGGGGGCGTTGATAACCACTTCGTAGGTCACCACATTGTTGGTGGTCGTGGCTTTTTGCCGCACTTGCTTGACACTTCCGGTGAACACATCATCGGGAAATGCATCAACGGTGAAGGTGACCCGTTGTCCCTCTTTGACGTTGCCGATGTCGGCCTCATCGACGTTGGCCACCACCTGCATGTCGCTCAAGTCCTTGGCGATGGTGAAGAGCGTGGGGGTGTTGAACGACGAGGCCACAGTCTGCCCTTCCTCCACTTCCTTGCTGATGATGATGCCGTCGATGGGCGAATAGATGGTGGCATAACCCAAATTGGTACGCGCCCGTGCCACGCTCTGCTGCGCCACGCTGACGCTCTCTTGCGCCTTTTTGTAGCTTTGCAGCGCCACGTCGTATTCGCTGGCGCTCACCAGTTGCTTCTGGTTGAGTTCGCTGTAACGTGCGTAGTTTTTCTTTTGGTATTCCAGGTCGCTTTGTGCGCTGCGCAGGTTGGCTTGTGCGCTGGCGAGCTCGCTTTGAAGGTTGGTTCGGTCGAGTTCGGCGATGACCTGTCCCTTTTTGACCACGCTGTTGTAGTCCACATAAAGACGTTTCAGGATGCCCGACACCTGTGTGCCCACCTCAACGGTGGTGACTGCTTCGATGGTGCCCGTGGCCGTGACGCTGGTGGCGATGTCGGCGCGCTGCACCTTGACGGTCTCAAAGTTGATGCGGTTCTCGGCCTTTTTCTTGCCCAGCAGCATAAAAACCGCCAAAGCGGCAATCACAGCCACAGCTGCAATGATGATGGTTTTCTTTTTCATATTGTGTGATTTATTTGTTTGTCGTGTGGTTACAGGTTGATTTTTTCACCTCCATAATATTTGAGCAGCGCGGTGTTGAGTACGGCCATATACTTGGCCTGCAGCATTTGCTGCATGGCGGCGCTGTAAGTGGTCTTGTCGGTCATCAGCTCGATGATGTTTTTCAGGCCCAGCCTGAACTGCTCGCTGGTGAGCTCGTAGCTGGTGCGTGCGGCATTCACCTTTTGCTGTGCTGCCTCGTAACGGTGCTGGTTGCTGTAGGCTGTTTGCCAATAGTTCTCGATGGTTTTCCACAAAGTTTTCTCCGTTTCGACGAGTGTGAGGCGGGCATTTTCTTTTTCAAGCCGAGCCTTGGCCACAGCATTGCGAGTTTTGTGGTGATCCCAGATGGGCACTGTCACATTCACCCCTACCCCATTGTTCCATCGGTTCTTGAGCTGGGTGAACATGTTTCCGCCGCTGGTGTTGTTGCCGGTGCTGATGCCTGCGCTCAGGTTCACGGTGGGCAGCAAAGCGGCTTTGGCGATTTTCACATCAATGTCGCTGCGGTCCATCACCAGTTGTTGCGCCTTCACTTCGGGTCGGTTAGCCACGGCAATTGCGTATATTTCGGCCTTGGCGGGAAGTGGTGCCATCACATTGTCGGTGAGCGACGGGTCGGCAATGGTGATGGCCCGGTCGCCATCGATTTCGAGCAGTTGTTTCAGGGTGAGTTTGTAGCCGTCGAGCTGTGACTCGTCGGCCACAAGCTGGTAACGGTCGTTGGCCGTTTGCGACTCCAGTTGTGCCACATCGGCTTTGTTGAGCAGTCCGGCCTTGAAGAGAGCCTGCGCCCTTTCGAGTTGCTTTTCGCTGAGTGCAATCTGCTCGCCGTCGTGTTTGACGGCCTCTTGCGCATAGAGGATTTGCACATAGGCCTTGGTGATGTCTTCCTCCAGGGTGAGTTCGCTGACATCGACATTCAGTTCGGCAATTTGGGAATTGAGCTGTTGCAGCTTGATGTTGTTGCTGGTGATGCCGCCGTTATAAAGGGGCATCGTGGCGTTCACGGCATAGGTGCCGCTGTAGCTGTTCTTGTTGGTGGTGGAAATCACTTCATCGCCACTCACGATGGGTGTGCTGCTTTGAAAGGGCTTGTTGCTGTATTGCTGCGACGAGGTGAAATTTACCGTGGGCTGCCGGTTGGCTCGTGCGTCGGCCACGCTGATTTGTGCCTGTTGCACGGCCACTCGCTTACGCTGCAGTCCCACGTTTTCTTGCTTGGCATGCTCGATGCAGCGCTGGAGCGTCCACACTTGTGTCGACAGGCTGTCCTGTGCCATGCCGGTGAATGCCGAAACCGCCACTAAAAGGAAGATGGAAAGTGTTTTCATGTTCATGAAAATAAGAGTTTTCGGCAAATTTAGCCGGAAATCAAGAGAGTTCCAACTAAGATAGACCAAACCCTCGATTTCGTCTACAAACGGCGGATTTTCAGTGTGTGCGAAATGATGAAAGGGGGCGAAACCATGCGGTCTCACCCCCTTGTGTGGGTCGACGAATGAGCTGCGTCGCTACTTGATTTCCTTTGTCAGATAGATAATGGTGGGGAAGTGGTCGCTATAGCCATTGAGGAACACTCCGGCCGAATAGGTACGCAGCGGGTAACCTTGACGGTCGCCTTCGGAGGTTTTGAGCCAGTCGCGGTTGAGCACTTCGGCGCGCAGGAAGGTGAGTTGTGGTTTTTCCTTGCTGTCGTAGTATTGCAGGAAGTGCTGTGTCATGACGATTTGGTCGAAAAGGTTCCACTGTCCGCGGTAGGCCAGCGTTCCGATGCCCTTGTCGAGCAGTTTCCACCAGGGGTTGTAGATATCGCCGGGCTCAGAGCAATCCTTGAGTTCGCGTTTTGCTCCCAAAGCCACCGAGCAACTCTTGTTCTGCGGGTCGTCGTTGAGGTCGCCCATGAAGATGATACCCTGATTGGGGTCGTCGCGCAGCAGTGAGTCGATGGTGCGCCGTGCCATAGCCGCGGCGGCCTCGCGCAGATAGCTCGACGCATCCTCACCCCCCAGCCTCGATGGCCAGTGGTTGACCAGCACGCTCACCTTGTCGCCGGCCAGCATGCCGGTGACGCACAGCTGGTCGCGTGTGCGGAAGTTGGGGTTCCCTTCGATGGTGAGCCGTTGATTGGTGACATTCAGCACCTTGAACAGTCGTGGATTGTAGAGCAAACCCACATCCACTCCACGGCGGTCGGGGCCATCGTGGTGAACAATCTGGTAGCGGCGGTTCTTGATTTCGGGCATGCGCACCAGGTCTTGCAGCACGGTGATGTTTTCTATCTCGCTCACGCCGATGATGGCCGGTCCGTCGGGCGTTCCCTTGGTGGTGATTTGCGCAATGGTATAGGCCATGTTGTGCTGTTTTTTCCAGTATTTCTCATGGTTCCACTGGCGTGCGCCTTGCGGTGAAAATTCCAAGTCGTAGACACCGTTGTTGTTGATGGTGTCGAACAGGTTTTCCAGGTTGTAGAACATCACGCCGTACATGTTATAACGGTGTTCCTGTGCCACCGCGGGCACCAATGTCAACAATGCAAGGGCCGTAAAAATGAATTTTTTCATGATGATGGGCGGGTTTATGGTTTGTCTTTGTTTGCAAAGATAGTAAAATAATTTGATTATCGCCAACAGTGCGGTTTTTTTTGAGATAACGGGTAAATAAAGTGGCGGCCCGCCACGAGAGGGAGCCGCCACTTTTAGTGGGTTTGTTCGTGTGTGAATAAATTACTTCACGAGCTTGCTGGTCTTGACAGTGCCGTTGTCATAGCGGGTCACCACCACGTTCACACCCTGGAAGGGAGCGTTGCTCACTTGGCCGGCGACATTGACATACTGCACGTTCTTAACAGCGGCTTTGGCATCGACATCGTTCACAGCGGTGACGATGAAGTCGGCATTGAGCGGGCACAGGACGTAGTTCTCGTAGTAGTTGTCGTCGTCACGATAAGCTTTGCGGGGCCTGAGGGCTTTCACTGCCGGAGCGGCTGCGCGCTTGTGCTGGGCGAAGGTTGCCATGCGGCTGCGTGCAGGAGCGCCGGCATTCTCATCGTCCTCGGGACGCACTTCCCAAGCCTCGTTGAGTTTGACAACCACTTGGTCGAGTTCCACGAGGTCGCCATCCTTGGGCTGTCCGGCCTGACTGATGTAGCGGCGGTCGAGTGCGATGGGTTGCCACAGCTCGCCATTCTCATCCATTCCCATGAGGTATTCCTTGCCATCAATCACTTTGTAGACACCCTGGATGTTGCAAATGACGTGTCCGTCGGCCACGAGCGTGTCGTTAAGGCTGAAGTTGGAGAACATGAACTCGGGGTTGGCTTCGGCTTCCTCCACCTCGGCCTCTTGGGGAGCTTCGGTCACGAGCAGGCGCGGGTTGGTGAAGTTAGAGGCCAGTTCCGCGCGCAGCGTGCCGGCTTCAATCACGTTCATGCCGGCGATCT
Organism: Muribaculaceae bacterium; assembly: GCA_017483645.1. Classification (GTDB taxonomy): domain Bacteria; phylum Bacteroidota; class Bacteroidia; order Bacteroidales; family Muribaculaceae; genus Sodaliphilus. The sequence continues at coordinate 19,351 of JAFUWD010000024.1, forward strand.
GGTTGTAGAGATCCTCGTTGCCCTGGCAGTCGATAGCGTAGCAGTCGGGTGTCCACTCGATGGGGATGATATAGCCGTAATAGTTGTATTCAATCTCGGTGCGGTTGTCGGTCACATAGATGTAGTTGCTGCTCTGCTCTTCAGGCTCTTGGGCCTTGGTGGCTTTCACCACATAGAGGCGGTCGGCCACGGTGAACTGTTCGCCGTCCTGACCATAGTACCAGGCATCCCACAGCTCGCGCTGCACGGCAAACGGGTCGTTAGGCGCGATGATAAGGGGAATGATTTGGGGCGTCTCGTCGAACACCGACATCACACCCACCACGTCGTAGGCTGCGTCGAGGTCCTCGGGGAATTCCACACCGAAGCGGTCGTAGCCGGCGATGGTGTTCTCATCCAGCGTGATGGTGAAGTTGTGGCGGTTGTCGGGCGCGGTCAGTGTCACACCCTTGACCACCAGGTACTCGTTGACGAAGTAGCTCAGGTAGTCGATGTTGCACAGATAGCTGAAGTAGGCAGTCTCATCAAATGGTGCAAGGTCTTCGTCGTACTCGTCGACTTCGGTGGCCTCCTCAAAACCTTGGGGATTCTTGGCTTCAACCAGTCCGCGGTAAGTATCCTTGGTTGCTGTCCAGCCCATGGGGATGAAATCGCCCGGCTTGTAATCTATGCCGGTATTGCCGTAGATGAGCCCGTTGCAGAAGTAGTTGTCCTCATCCACGCCGCGCACATAGAGGTACTGGCCATTTTGGTACACCACGATGGCATAACCTTGGAACTCAAACTCGGTGCCGTCTTCCAGCTCAGCCATTTGGTTGAAGTCGGAAATAACGGTCAATTCGGGTTCCGGGTCGGGGTCAACAGTGCCCTGTCCGTCGCCCACGGTGACCTTGAGCTGTGTCAAGCGGCACTGGGTGCCGAAGTCAAAACGCACCGATGTGGCGTCGCCGCTCCATACGGCGTCGCTGAACTCGCCAATGCTGGCGGTGGGTTCCGACCAACGGGTGTTGACAAACTCGATGCCGGTGATTTTTTGTCCGTCGGCGGCAGCCACAGTGAGGCTTGAGCCGCTGTACATACGCAATTCAATGCCACCGCCATACACGGCGTACATCTTGGCACCTGCGCCCACGGTGATGGTGACATCGCCCTGAGTGGCGCTCTTGTCGGAGGTGAAATCTCCGGTGTCGGAACTGGTGTCGCTGGCAGTGATGCCGTCGAACATCGTGTTACCATTGGCCGCGAAGTCAAATGTCACGGTCGTAGCCCAAGCGGCGCTTGCCAGCAGGGCCATCAGCAGAAAAGAGTAAATTTTCTTCATGAAAGATGGTGAATTTGGTTAATAATTGATTCAGCGGCAAAATTACAAAAATAATTGGAATTGGCAGGAGTTGCATAGATAATTTTATTGCAGGGAACGTCTAAAAATGACCCAGATGAAAAAAACGTGAAAATATTGTTGCTGTGAATAAAAATTCTTACCTTTGTACTCACAATAATTGTGTGATAACAATGTCGTCTCTGTCAGCAGTCAATTTAACACCCCTGCTTGGCTTTCCCAGTCAGGCTTTTGTTACATGTGGCACGAGGCATTGTGATGCTCCCACTCCCTGACACCTGCCGGCACGGCGGGATGTGAAGGGAGTTTTTTGTAGCCATGCGGATAAGATCGCAACTGGCATGGAAATGATGAACAGAAATATCAACCTTTTTATTAACCATTTAAAAAACAAATCGTTTATGAAGAAATTATTTTCTTTGCTTCTGATGACGCTCATGACCGTTGCGGCCTGGGCTACAGACGTGACGTTTGACTTTGACAACAACTACGCCACGCTGTTCCCCTCCATCACTGGTGTGTCGAGCAACACCAGTCATGCCGGCGACTTCACCGTGGATGTCACCGCTACAGTGAACAAGGTGAATCTGACGGTTTCACCCTCCACATCCGGCACCCCCAACCGCATTTGGGGGACTTCGCCCCGTCTGCGCATGTATGGCGGAACCATGACAATCGCTGCCCCCAGCGATTATAAAATTACTAAGATTGTTCTTGAGAATGGTAAATGGAATGACGGAAACAAAGCCGATACGGGAACGTTGTCGAATGGCACGTGGACCGGTGAGGCCGAGAGTGTGGTTATCACCATTGCCGGCAACTCGCAGTTTAAAAAGGCTGTAGTTACCATCGAGGAGCAAAATGCCGACGCGCTCAAGGCTCCTACCATCCTGCTCAACGGCGAGGCTCCCAAGGCTCAGTACAGCACCGAGGAGTTGCCTCTCACGCTCACCATCGTGAGCAACAACGGTGTGGAAACTCCCACATTTAGCTACTCGTTGTTGAACGACCAGGCCACTTCGGGATTGTCCACCCAACCCCGCACGCTTGAATTGGGCGACAATAATGTGTACAATTTGAAATTAGGTGAAAACACCCTTTATGTGAATGAGTACATCGAAGGGAGAGGAAGCAGTCTGTATGCAACAGCCACATTCAACATCACCGAGCCCGCTCAGGCTCTGACCTCTCTGGCACAAGTCAACGCGCTGGAGAAGGACGCTGAGTTTGTCTTTAGCGGAGACGCTGTGGTGCTGGGCGGTGGAGGAACAAAGAACCTCTATATCGTCGACGCCGACAATGCCGCAGGAACACTGCTTTATGACCGTGCAAATGCTTTTGGAGCTGACTTTGTGTTTGGTGCTGCAATCACCCCGGGTTGGAGTGGTAAAAAGGATGTGTATTCCGGCAAGCCGGAGGTTGTCAACGTGGCCGACTTAGCCCTGTCGGGCCAGACGGTTGAGCTGACTCCCGCTGAGGTAGCCATCGCTGATGTGACGATTGAGAACTTTGGCCGCTATGCCGTGCTGAAGGGTGTGACCTTCGACGGATCGAAATATGCTGATGCCAGTGGCGCCACCGTGGCTCACTACAACCAGTTCGGCATCCAGTTGCCCGAGGCATACGAGGGTAAGACCTACGATGTGACCGGTGTGATTGGCTATCACAATGCCAACCAGTTCATGCCGCTGGAGCTCACCGACGTGACTCCTGCCGGTGTGTGGCTGGCTCCCGTCATCACTGTGACTCCCGAAAAGGAAGAGTACACCGTGGGCGACGAAATCACCATTGCTATCGCCAATCCTAACGATGACGAGGACGCACAAATTTACTACACACTCGACGGCACTGAGCCCACCCTCAACAGCGAGGTGTGGGGCGGTGACATGAACTACACGCTTGCCGAGGCCGGCACATTCACTGTCAAGGCCTTTGTGCTCAGCACCGATGAAACTCAGCAGAGTGTGGTGACCAGCAAAGCGCTCACCGTGGCCGAGGCTGCTCAGGTTGAGGCTCTGACGACTTTGGCACAGGTCAACGCGCTGGAGAATAACGCCACTTTCACCTTCGACGCACAGCTTGTGGTCACCGGCAATCAATTGAGTGGCAACTACCGCTACGTCTACGTCAAGGACGAAGCCGGGACGGGTGGCTTGTTCTACAATGTGTCCGCACTGGCCAATGCGACCGTGGGTACTCCGCTCGTGGGTCCGTGGGATGGCAAACTGTCGATTTATCGCACGTTGCCCGAAATCGTGAGCGCCGAAGGCATCCAGGAGGCATCTCCTGCTGTCGAGGTGAGCTATGACGACTTTGATATCGCCAATATTTCGGCAGCCGATGTGAACAAAGTGTTCTACCTGCGTGGTGTGATGCTGAGCGAGCTGAGCAACCGCGACTTCACCATTTCGAACGGTGATGCCGAGATTGCCGGTCGCAACACCTTCAATGTGGAATATCCTGAAACCGTCGACGGTGTCACCTTCGATGTGCTGGGTGCACTGGGAATCTATAACGATGCGTTGCAATTCCAGCCCTTTGAGATTACCGCCGTCGACGCTCCGCAAGTGATTGAAATCACTTTCGACCCCGAGGGCGGAGAGATTGAGAGCGGAACAGTGGTCAAGGTGAACGTCACTGGCTTGGTCGAGGGCGATGTGGTGAAATACTTCATCGACAATGAGGCTGAGCAAGACTATCCCGAGGAGGGCGTGACCATCACCGGCGAGGCCGGCCAGACGGTGATGTTGGGTGTGTTTGTTTACGGTGCCGACGGTGCCATGAAACAGGCCGACCGCACATCTTACACGCTCACTGCAGCTCCCGAACCTTTCGAGGCCGCAACCTTTGCTCTGGTCACCAGCGCCGATGAGCTGGAAGCCGGTAAGAAGTACATCATCGTTGCCGCACAAGAAGGCGAGGACGCAGTGAATTACTTTGCAATGAGCATCTCGCAGAACACCAACAACCGCAAGGCTGTGGCTGTTACCCCCAACGAGGATGAGACCATCACCAGCACCGAGGATATTGAGGTGATTACGCTGGGCGAGGGCAGCCAGGAAGGCACCTGGACGCTGGGTGTGAACGGTGGCTACCTCTATGCGGCCAGCAGTAGCTCGAACCACATGAAGACCGAGGCCGAGGCCGATGCCAACGCCGATGCCGCTATCACCATTGGCGATGAGACGTCGATTGTGTTCCAAGGTGAGAACACACGCAACGTCATGCGTTTCAACCCCAACAACAACAGCCCCATCTTCTCGTGCTACGCAAGCACCAGCACCGTGGGTGTCACTCCGCTGCTCTACAAGCAGGTTGAGGAGCAACCCGAGGTGACCGACTACTACCTGACCGGCGCCTTCAACAACTGGGGCCAGAACGGCAACGAGAACATCAAGTTCGAGGCCAACGAGGACGGTGACCTCGCCGCAAGCGTTGAGCTGCCCGCAGGCAATGAGGACGGCGAGAACGGCTTCAAGGTGATTGCCTATGCCGAGGACGGAAGCACCGTGTGGTATGGTGGTGAGGACGCCAACAAAGTGGGCTACTTCAAGGTTGACGACGACCTGCTGGGCGTTGAATTGAGCCTGAAGCCCGGTGCCGAATATGCCAACCTGATTGTGAAGGAGGCCGGCCAGTACGACCTCATCCTCAAAGAAGCTGAGGCCAATGCCGCCGCAGGCGCTCCCGCCAAGGCTCCGGCAGCCGGTCTGAAACTGATTGTGACCAAGGCCGAGGAACTGCCCACCGCAGTGACTGACATTGCTGTGGAGAACATTGCCAGCGTGCAGTATGTGAACCTGGCAGGCCAGGTGAGCGCCGCTCCCTTCCAGGGTGTGAACATCATGGTCACCACCATGAAGGACGGCAGCAAGAAGGCTGTGAAAGTGGTGAAATAATCACGGTCATCCTTTCTGAATTGTCAGTGGCGGCTCCCACAGACGGGGTCGCCACTTGTTTTGTCCAAAATTTTTTGTAACTTTGTCGTCTCCCGAAACCCGAAAAGGATAGTATTATTTGTGTTACTTACAATCAACTGATAAATTGAAATAAAAACCACATGAAAAACAGGATGCACATCCATGAAGAGGCTGCCCGCTGCCTGCTCTGCGCAGACGCTCCATGCAGCCGCGTTTGCAAGCACGGTGACCCTGCCCGTGCTATTCGCGCCATCCGCTTCGCCAATGAAACATTGGCGAAACACTGGGTGGCCGAGTGTGCCGATGAGGAACTGGAGCAAGCCGAAGCGGCCTGCATACACTACGACCGCCCCATCAGGATAAAGGAGATGCTTCGTTCTTTGGACTGCGACAATGTGCCGGCCATCGCCGATGCTCCTTCCCTGGCCATTGATTTTGTGGGTATTCATTGCGAGAATCCCTTCTTTCTTGCCTCCTCGGCCGTTTGCACCAACTATGAGATGGTGGCCCGGGCGTTCGACGCCGGCTGGGCAGGTGTCTTCTACAAGACCATTTGTATGCAGGAAATCCGCGAGGTGTCACCCCGCTTCGACGCGGTGAAAGAAGGCGCATCATTCACTGGTTTCCGCAACATGGAGCAACTTTCGGAAAATCCTGTGGATGTGGACTTCGACATCCTTCGGCGGTTGAAGCAAAACTATCCTACGAAGGTCGTTGTGGCCTCCATCATGGGGCAGACCGAGGAACAGTGGATTGAGCTGGCGCGGATGGCCGAAGATGCTGGAGTGGATGCCGTGGAGCTGAATTTCTCGTGCCCGCAGATGCGGCTTGCCGGCATGGGCAGCGACGTGGGGCAGAATGCCGAACTGGTGACGTTCTATACGGCTTATGTGAAACGCACCGTCAAGATTCCTGTCATAGCCAAGATGACACCCAACATCACGCAGATAAATCAGCCTGCCATGGGTGCCTTCTTTGCGGGGACCAATGCCATATCGGCTATCAATACTATCAAGAGCATCACCATGTCGCCCCAGGCTGCCGTGACCGGCAAGTTCACCGTGTCGGGTTATTCGGGCAGCGCTGTGAAGCCGATAGCCCTTCGTTACATTTACGAAATGGCGTCGAACAAAATCATGAAGAATGTGCAACTGAGCGGCATCGGAGGCATCAAGACGTGGCGCGACGCGTTGGAGTTCATCCAGTTGGGCTGCCGCAATGTGCAGGTTTGTACCGCCGTGATGGAGTATGGTTACCGCATCATTGATGACTTGCTGCTGGGTCTGCGGCACTACATGGCCGAGCGCGGTATCGACCGACTGGATTCTCTCGTGGGCGAGCAACTACCCAACTTCGTGCTGCCTTCCGGCCTCGACCGTGAGACGGTTGTTTTCCCGATGATAGACCGTGACCGCTGCATCGGCTGTGGCCGTTGCTACACGTCGTGCATGGATGGCGGCCATCAGGCCATCAGTTTCGATGCCGCGACGCGCCAGCCCCGCATCATGGGCAGCAAGTGCGTGGGGTGCCATCTTTGCCGGCTCGTGTGTCCCACTGGAGCCATCGGCCTTGCCAAGCGCATCGACAAGAAAAATTGAAAGCGCGATACATTGTTGCGCAATTCTCGGTGGTGACTCCTGCATTGGGGTCACCACTTGTTTTGTACGGAAATAGTTTGTATCTTTGCAGCCGAATTACTAACACGGTGGAAAAATTTGGCTGCTTGCAACCACTTGAAAAAATGCTAAAATAGGCAATTACCCTCAATAATTTCTGGCCACTTTAGCGTTCATTTCCACCATATAACAAATATATGGTACAATGAACTATTTATTTACATCCGAGAGTGTTTCGGAAGGCCATCCCGACAAGGTGGCCGACCAAATCAGCGACGCCATTCTGGACCAGTTCCTGGCTTACGACCCGCAGTCGAAGGTGGCGTGTGAAACGCTGGTGACCACCGGCCAGGTAATCGTGGCCGGTGAAGTGAAAAGTGAGGCTTATGTCGACCTGCAGTCGACAGCCCGCGATGTGATTAACCGAATTGGCTACAACCGGTCGGAGCTGATGTTCGATGGCTCATCGTGCGGCGTGTTGAGCGCCCTGCACGAGCAGTCGGCCGACATCAACCGCGGCGTGGAGCGTGAGCAGGCCGAGGAACAAGGCGCCGGCGACCAGGGAATGATGTTCGGCTATGCCTGTAATGAAACGCCCACCATGATGCCGCTCACCATCGACTTGGCCCACATGATTCTGCGTGAGCTTTCGGCGCTGCGCACCACGTCTCAGCTGATGCCCTATCTGCGTCCCGACGCCAAAGCTCAGGTAACGGTGGAGTACGATGGCGACTTACGCCGCCCGGTGCGCGTTCACACCATTGTGGTGAGCACCCAGCACGACGAGTGGGTGAAACCTGCCGACCATACGCCGCAGGCGCAAGTCGAGGCCGACAGGCAGATGCTGCGACGCATCCATGACGATGTGCAGAACATTTTGCTGCCCCGCGTTATCTACAAGTTGCCCGCCGAGGTGCAGAAATTGTTTGACAACGAACTGATACTTCATGTGAACCCCACGGGCAAATTTGTGATTGGTGGACCGCATGGCGACACCGGGCTCACCGGACGTAAAATCATCGTCGACACTTATGGTGGCCGTGGTGCGCATGGCGGCGGTGCCTTTAGCGGAAAAGACCCCAGCAAGGTGGACCGCAGCGCAGCCTACGCAGCCCGTCACATCGCCAAGAATGCGGTGGCGGCTGGTGTTGCCGACGAAATGCTGGTGCAGGTGGCCTACGCCATAGGTGTGGCGCAGCCTGTGAGTTTCTATGTCAACACCTACGGCACAAGCCATGTCGACATGACCGATGCCCAGATTGCGCAAATTCTGGAACAACTCTTCGACATGCGGCCCCACGCCATCGAGCAACGTCTCAAGTTGCGGGCTCCCATCTACGAGGAAACCGCCGCCTATGGTCACATGGGCCGCGAGCCGAAGGTGGTGTCGAAGCATTTCAACTCCAAATATGAGGGCGAACGCTATGTGCGCGTGGAGTTGTTCATATGGGAAAAACTCGACTATGTGGACATCCTGCGCTCGGCTTTTGCCTTGTGATTACCGATTGTGATTTAGCTCCCACACATTGATGATGATAAAGAAGTTGATAGGTGTTGTGAAAGGCCGTTGGCAGCACTTTAAACGCTGGTACAAGGGTTTGTACCGCGGCAGGCCGTGGTGGATGAAGGTGCTGGTGGCGCTGGCGTCGCTGGTGGTGTGCTTTGTGCTCTATCTCGTGGCCGTGGACATGAATCTGCTGTGGCTCTTCGGCAAGTCGCCCAGCATCAATAGCATCATGCACCCCAAGACCAATGCGGCCAGCTACATCTACAGCGCCGACGGCAAGGAAATAGGCAAATTCTTTGACGAGAACCGCACGCCCGTACCCTACGACAGTATCAATCCCCGCTTTTTCGACGTGCTCATCGACACCGAGGACGAGCGTTTCTACAAGCATCACGGCATCGACTTCGGGGGGCTGGGAGCCGCGGTGAAGGACATGGTGCTGCACGGTCGTCCGCGCGGTGCCAGCACCATCACGCAGCAGTTGGTGAAAAACATGTTCAGGGTACGCAGCGACTACTCCACCGGGCTGCTGGGCTACATTCCCGGGCTGAAAATCTTGATTATGAAGAGCAAGGAGTGGATTTTGGCCACCGAAATCGAGATGTTCTATTCCAAGCGTGAGATTCTCGAGATGTATGCCAACACGGTGGACTTCGGGAGCAATGCCTATGGCATCAAAACTGCCGCCAAGACCTATTTTGCCACCACTCCGGCTCGTTTGAAATTGGAGGAGTGCGCCGTGCTGGTGGGGCTGCTCAAGGCCACCAGCACCTACAATCCGCGCTTGAATCCCAAGAACAGCCTGCGACGCCGCAATGTGGTGCTCGACAACATGGTGCGCTGCGGCGACTTGACGGCTCACGAGGCCGACTCGCTGCACCTGCTGCCGGTGGACCTGCACTACAGTGTGGAAAGTGCCTATGACGGCGACGCGCTCTATTTTCGTGCCGCTGTGGCCGACGAACTGCGCGACTGGTGCCGTGACAATAGCGTGGACCTGAATACCGACGGCCTGAAAATCTATACCACCATCGACATGCGCATGCAGCGTTATGCCGAGCAGGCTGTTTCTGAAAAAATGAGGCTGGTGCAGCGCAACTTCGAACAGCATTGGGGCAACCAGGACTGCTGGACCGATGAAGACGGGAAAGTGATTCCCAATTTTGTGGAGGACAAGGCCCGCCAAACCGATGTGTATCGAAATCTGCTGGCCCGCTACCCCAACGACTTGGACTCGGTGAACCACTACATGAATATGCCGCACAGCGTGCATCTGTTCGACTACGAAAACGACTCACTCTATGTGGAGATGAGTTCGATGGACTCCATTCGTTACATGCTGCACTTCATGCACACAGGCTTTGTGGCCATGGAGCCACACACCGGTCATGTGAAGGCTTGGGTGGGTGATGTGGATTTCGACACTTGGAAATATGATAAAGTCACAGCCATGCACCAGCCCGGCTCCACATTCAAGCTCTTTGTCTATGCCGCGGCCATGCAACATGGCTTGTATCCGTGCGACCGTCGCCGCGACGCCTATATCGACACAATGGTCTACAACGAAGCCAAGCGGCAGATGGAGCACTGGCGGCCCACCAACAGCAACGGCCGTTTCACCAATGCCGACATGACGCTGCGCTCGGCCTTTGCTCAAAGTATCAACAGCGTGGCTGTGCGCCTGGCCAACGAGGTGGGTATCAGCCAGGTGGCGCAGACGGCGCGTGAGATGGGCATCCGTTCACCTCTCGACGAAACGCCCGCTTTGGCATTGGGTGCCAGCGACGTGAACCTGCTGGAACTGGTCAATGCCTACTGCACGGTGGTGAATGACGGCATGTTGCGTGAGCCTGTGCTGGTCACTCGCATTGTCGATGCCCAGGACCGTGAAATCTATCGTGCCGCGCCCACTCAGGTGCGTGCCCTGCCCTACCGCGCGGCTTTCTTGATGCAGCAGATGCTCATGGCCGGCCGTAGCGATGCCGGCGGCACCTCGCTGGCGCTCAATGGCTATGTGACGCCTGCGATGTACGACACCGACTTTGGCGGAAAAACCGGCACAAGTAATCGTCATGCCGACGCTTGGTTTGTGGGGGTGACTCCCGCCCTGGTGTGTGGCGCATGGGTGGGTGGAGAGTACCGGCAGATACACTTCCGTACCGGCGCTCTGGGCCAGGGTAGCCGCACGGCATTGCCCATCTGCGGTGCTTTCCTGCAGCGCGTGCTCAACGACCCGGCTTTTGGCCGATATCACGGGCGTTTTGCCGGGCCGCGCGAGTATATCGACCCGGCCTTGTACCAAAACTGTAGCGGTGATTTTGTGCCGGCCGACACAATTCCCGCTGATTCACTGTTTGTCGATTCGCTCATGCTCGAAGAGGATATCCTCGACGACCGACGTCTGCACCTCCCCGACTCCACCGCCTCGGAGGTTCAATGACGTTGACTTTCCCGGTATGAGGATAATAATAACACGTGAGTTCGGTATAAAATCAAAGCGATTTGTTTCATAATGTCCTGTGTTTTAGCTCCTCCCCTAAGTTAGGGGAGGTGGTGCGAAGCGACGGAGGAGTGTGTAATCCCACCATCACTGGCAGCGTCGCTGGTTGACACACTCCCTCGGCCTACGGCCACATTCCCGAGCTACGCTCGCCTACCCGTAGCCTTTCCCCCTAACTTAGGGGGAAAGCTGCCAATGCTCTGATTATCAAAAAGATTTATACTAAACTCACGTTAATAATGCCGTGCTCTATCGAGTGCGGCGTTTTCATGAGTATGGGATAGTTTACTTGCCTGAGGTACCGTTGGTGGCGATGTAGTTCTGGTACCAAGCTTTTTCGTCCAGGGTTTCACCCTGCCATTGTTGCTGCATGTTGTCGATGTACCAATTGCCTCGCTCGAAGACGAGGGGCATGGTGATGGTGTTGTCGCAGCTGTCGGGAGTGCCGGGGAAGGTGGTGATGACGACCACGGCTGTGGCAGTGGTGTCGGTGATGTCGCCAACGCTCTTCACTTTCATCGCCGGCTCGGTCCAATCTTGTCCCTGCACCCAGTGGTCGGCGTCGATAACCATGTCATCGGTGCGCTCGGCAATGGCCATGGCAGCGTTTTGCAGACGGTTGTAGTCGGACGACATATACATGCTGTCGGCTTTTAGCAAGTCGATACGGTGAGTGTAGACATCGGTGAAGATGTCGTTCAGCCGCTGGGTGATGTACTCGGTGGAGTGTTTGTCATCGGTGGCGTCATGCGGTGCCGTTGTGGCCGCTGGCTTGGAACCCTGTGTGCACGCAGTCATGACGACGATGATTGCTGCGAGGAAGAAGTGGCGAATCATGCTACAGGTTGGTTTTATTCGTTAAGTAATTGGCGGTATTGTGCGGTCATAGTTTCGTAGAAGGCATCGTAATTCAGATGCGCGTTGAAGTCGGCGCGTGCCTGTTCTCCCAGCCGGCGGCGTGCGGCGGGATCCTCGATGAGCCCCTTGATGGCAGCTGCCAGAGGGAAGATGTTGTTGGGCGAGACGAGGAGCCCGTTTTTTCCGTCGCGCACATATTCGTGCTGCGCGCCATTGTTGGTTGTGATGTGCGCCTTGCCTTGCATCATGTATTCCAAATTGGCGATGCCCAGTGGCTCGGGCGCCACAGCCGGCAGCACGCCGAAGTCGCATTGGGCGATGAGTTGCTGCACGTCGTCGCGAAACCCTAACAATGTGACATTGCGCACCAGTTGGTTGGCCACAATGAAGCCTTTGAGCTGCGTCAGGAATTTTTGTTGGCCGGTTCCCATCACCACCAGGTGGTAGGAGTGTTTGTCGAGCTGCGTGATAGCTCGCAAGGCCACGTCGATGCCTTTCTCGTGGCACAGCCTGCCGTGGAACATGATGAGCGCTTGCTCGGGAGTCAGGCCAAGTTTGCTGCGCAGGTCGAAGGTGGGTGTAGCGTCGGGACCGGCGGGGATGACGCTGTCGCGCAGCACAATGGCCTTGTATTGGTCGTGTTTGCGCACATGACCCATGAACGCATCGTGCGCCATTTGCGAGACAAACACGAATAAGTCGACCGACTTATAGATTTTGCGATACAGATAATTGTCGCGTGGACGGTCGATGCCGTGCACTGTCATGACGATGCGTGTGCCGCGTTGGTTTTCGCTGATGCGCCGTGCCCACATGGCTGTGAAAGCGTCACTCACCGAGTGCACATGCACTATGTTCTGCCCCTTGCGCAGCAGGCGTGCCAAACGCGTGGGGCTGTCGATGTCGGCCATTCCCTTGAGCGGCAGTATGGAGATGGGCAGTTCCAGCTGCCTGAAACGGTTGAGCACGGCGGGTGTTTTGCGACACACCACCTCGGTATAGAAATCGGAGTCATGCCGCAGTCGGGATGCCAGGTCGTGGGCATACTGCTCTGCCCCACCCCAGATTTTGCCCGATACGATATGAAAGACGTTTATCATGGTGTTTTGTCTGGTGTGTTGTTCATAATAATGCTGACCAGCGCAGTAATGTCGGCCACGCTGATTTCGCCATCACCGTTCACATCTATCCTGAAGCGCTCAAGGGGCGAAAGGGAAGCGGGCGAGGGCTGTAAGTCACTCATGACGATGTCGGTCAGCGCAGTGATGTCGGCCACACTGATTTCGCCGTCGTCGTTCACATCGCCCACGGTGGTATTGGTGTCATAGGTGGTGGTGTCCAGAAATGGCATGCGTCGGTCAATCCACTGCTCGATGTATTCAAGTTCAGCGGCCAGATTGATGACGTTTTGAGCCACATCGGTGACGCGGCTCCATCGTTGTTCCTCGCGCCCGGCGGCACCGCAGGCTATCAACGCTTGGATGCAGCGGGCGTAGCGCGCTTTCAGACTGTCGGCTCGCAGTAGGGTGTTGCGCAATTGGTGATAGCGGTGTTGCCACAGTGGGTAGTATTTCGACTGAGGGTCGGTAATGAAGCTGTGGAGTCGGTGCTCGCCGTTGAGTGTGGGGTTGGTGGGTCCCACGTTGGCTGGGTGCAGAGGCTTGTCGGTCCAGTTCTGCCCCACGGTGGTGTCTAAATCCCAAACGGCCAGCGAAAGCACTTCGCTCTTGGTGCGGTCGTAGCAAAACCAATAGATGTTCTTACACAAGTTGTCAATGGCATTGAGCACGTTGTGAAAGATGATGTAGTCGATGATGACAGGTATGTCAAAGTATTCGTCGGCCTCGTCGTCGAAGTCCGATGGCGACGAAACGGTGGCCATCCACTGTGTTGCCCTGTGCAGTGTGGACCAGTCGGTGGGCTGTACTTCGTCGAAATCGGGATATTTCACTTCAATGCCATCCCAGATGTCGCTGTCGTTGTCATAATCCTCTGGAAAGTACATGCTCACAGTGCGTGTCCACGATTTGGCTTTCCAGAGCTGGCCACGCAAGGTGATGGAGTCCTCGTCTTGCTTGTATTTTTTGAGTTTCAGCTGTTTGCGATCCATCGCCTCGCTGAAGTTGTAGATGCCGTTGTATGCTCCGTTGACAAACACCTCGACCATGGTGCCTCGCACGCCGGTCAGGGCTTCAGGCTCCTTGCTGTGGTGATAGGGCTTGGAAGCCATGTCGAGCCACAGGTCGGTGGCCACGCGGTTTCGCACACGCCCCATGTCGACCTGTCCTGCATCCATGATCCAGCTGTTGTCCTCACGCAGGCCCAGGAAAGAATGGTCCTGCTTGTCGCCGTTGTCGTCGATGAACTTAATGTGGTAATTTCGCTTGTGCTTGCCCGCTGTGTTGGTGGTGCCTCCGCGCCATTTAACGCGCGCTGTGAGCCACTCGTCCCCCACCCTGCCGGGTTCCACTACCCTGCCGGTGCCCGGCGTGTAGTCGTAGCCGAAGTTGCCCGCCATCATCACAATGGGCAGTGAAGTGAAGGTGAGATTTCCCTGCTGTGTGCCATCGTCGCCGGTCAATGTCACTGACCATGTTTTGCCTCCCGCAACACTGTCGAATGTCACTGAGTCGCCATTGATGAAAATGTCGTCGCCTATGCGCAGCTCTTCCCATTCCTTGTCGAGCGTGATGCGTGCCCCATAGTGGTTGTCGAAAACGGAGTCGGGCACCGAGCACAGGAAAGTGCCGGTGCGGCTGTCGTGTGCCACAGCGAGGCCGTTGAGCCTGAACTGTGCGGTGGCTGACAGTGCGGCGAACCCAGCCAACAATATGATTAACAAGTGGCTTTTCATCACATTCTTTTGGAGTTACAAAAATAGATTATTTTTGTGCAAACACAAAATAAAGCGGGACAAATTGTGAGTTTTGTCCCGCTTTTGATAGTGTGAAGACTGGTGAAATCAACTCTCTTTAAACAAGTCTTTTATGCCGCCGATTGAGCCCAGCAGGTTGGTGGCCTCATAGGGCAGATACACTGTTTTGGTCTTATCGCCGGTGGCCACCTGTTCAAGCATGCCGATATATTTTTGGGCGAGAAGGTAGTTGGCGGGATTGGTGCTTTTGCCCACTGCCTCGGTGATTTTGTCGATTGCGATGGCTTCGGCCTCGGCGCGACGGATGCGTGCTTGTGCCTCGCCCTCGGCGCGCAGGATTTCGGTCTGCTTGTCGGCCTCGGCTTGGTTGATGCGTGCGGTTTTCTGGCCTTCCGACTGCAGGATGGCGGCGGCCTTTTGTCCCTCGCTGGTGAGGATGGTGGCACGTTTGTTGCGCTCGGCTTGCATTTGCTTCTCCATGGCTTGGAGCACACTCTGCGGTGGGGTGATGTCCTGTAGCTCCACGCGGTTCACCTTGATGCCCCATTTGTTGGTGGCATCGTCGAGCACAGCGCGCAGTTTGGTGTTGATGGTGTCGCGTGAGGTAAGTGTCTCATCGAGCTCCAGCTCACCAATGATGTTACGCAGGGTGGTCTGCGTAAGTTTCTCAATGGCGTTGGGCAGGTTGTTGATTTCATACACGGCCTTGAACGGGTCCACAATCTGGAAATAGAGCAGCGCGTTGATTTGTGTCTGCACATTGTCCTTGGTAATCACATTTTGCTTGTCGAAGTCGTACACTTGCTCACGCAGGTCGATGCTGTTGGTGTAGTGATAACGTCCGCCGGTCATGGCGATGATGGTTTTTGCCCGGTCCACAAAGGGGATGATGATATTGATGCCGGGTTTGAGGGTGGCATGGTATTTACCGAGTCGCTCCACAATTTTTGTCTCGCTCTGCGGGATGATGACAAGGCTCATCTTGACCATTATCAGGGCAAGCACTACAATCACAATCAAGAGAATAGATAAAAAGTCCATGATTTTATAAATTTAATGTGTTGATTACATGTAAGTTGCTGCGATAATACAATTAGTCTTCTGTTTTGTCGTCCTCTACGGGTTCCACGGTGAGGATGATGCTTTCCATGGCAGTGACGCGCACGCGACTCCCTTTCTCAATGGCCTTGCCGCCCGTGGTGCACGATTTCCAGTCGTCGCCATCGATGGCCACACGACCAAATCCGTTGGCTTCGATGCGCTCGCTCACTCGCCCCTGTCGTCCGATGATGGCTTCTGCATTGCTGGGTCGGTCGTTTTTCTTTTTGTGGAGATACTTCAAAGCCACCGGCCTCACGAATAGCAAGCACAAGGCCGATGCCACCGCAAAGGTGATGACCTGAACCGTGATATTGCCTCCCACCAGAGCTGCGAGCATGGAGACGACCGAGCCGATGGAAAAACACATGAGGAAGAAGTCGCCCGACGACAGTTCCAGAATCAAGCATAAGATTGCAACAATGGCCCAGAGTTGCCACATGTTTTCTGCGAAATACTGTATCATAGTTTTAAAGGTTTGGTTTGTTTTCGTAAAGTTACACGTTTTTTGATGAAAAAATGTACAGCGGTTGGGTTTTTGTGAAATTTCACAAACCGACAGACAATTTAACATCTGTTTCGTGCGGTGAAATTTTATTTATTTGTGTTGCAAAATGCGTGCCAAAGAGTGAAAAAATTGCCACCAACCGCCCGACGGTGTGCAAAATTTTCAATTCTCAGCGAGTTGTTTTTATTGTAAAACGCACGTTTTCAGTGCTAAAATGGGATTTTTCTGTTGTCCAAAAAAACGTTCTAAAAAATGAGTGCGTGTTGTGATTTTGAAAAAAAGTGGTTTGCCAATGGCAATTATCAATTAAAAAGTTCTATCTTTGTAAGTTCTAAAGATTAGGCATGACCGAAATCAATTTTTTGGTTGAGAACGTCGATATGCCTCCCATTGACCGCCTGGCTCTTGCCGGGTGGATAGAGGCGGTTGCCCACAGTTTTAACAAGAATGTGGGGTCGTTGTCGTATATCTTCTGTAATGACGACTATATTCTGGAGGCGAACCGCCGTTTTTTGGGTCATGACTATTACACCGATATCATAACTTTTGATTACAGCAACAGTCGACGCATAGCCGGCGATATGCTGATTTCGCTCGATACGGTGGCTTCGAATGCGCAAATGCTGGGAGTGGACTACAACAGCGAGTTGCTGCGTGTGCTCATTCATGGCGTGCTGCACTTATGTGGGGTGAACGACAAAGGGGTGGGGGAGCGTGAAATCATGGAGCATCATGAAAATGCCGCCCTTGCTATTGCGCCTGCAACGATTCTGAAGAAATGAGGCTCGACTATGATGTGATAGTGATTGGTGCCGGCCATGCCGGTTGTGAGGCAGCAAGTGCTGCCGCACGGCTGGGCTCGTGTACGCTGCTCATTACTATCGACATGAACAAAATAGCGCAGATGAGCTGCAATCCGGCTGTTGGAGGAATAGCTAAGGGGCAGATTGTCAGAGAGATAGATGCGCTTGGCGGCCAAATGGGAATTGTGACCGACCGCACATCCATCCAGTTCCGTATGCTCAACCGCAGCAAGGGACCGGCTATGTGGAGCCCGCGTGCCCAGTCCGACCGTATGCGTTTCATGGCCGAATGGCGAGGCATCTTGGAAAATACACCGGGGCTTTATATTTGGCAGGACACTGTGGTGCAGTTGTGCGTGGAGCAGGGTAGGGTAGTGGGTGTGATTACTGCCCTGGGCGTGAAGTTCACCGCTCGTGCCGTGGTGCTCACGGCAGGCACTTTCCTGAACGGATTGATGCATGTGGGGCCAGTACAGATTCAGGGTGGCCGTGTGGCCGAGCCATCGGCGCATGGCATCACAGAGCAGCTGCGCCAGATGGGCTTTGTGACGGACCGGATGAAGACCGGAACCCCTGTTCGCATCGACGCCCGTACCATTCATTTCGACAAAGCCACGCGGCAAGATGGAGAGTCCGATTTTCATCACTTCTCTTTCTTGCCCGGGGAACGTAGCAAACTGCGCCAGCGCCCGTGCTGGATGGTGTATACCAATCCCGCCGTGCATGAGGTGTTGCGTCAGGCCTTGCCGCAATCACCACTTTATAATGGTCAAATAACCAGCATCGGTCCGCGCTATTGCCCCAGCATTGAAACAAAAATTGTGACTTTTGCCGACAAGGAATCACACCTGCTTTTCATTGAGCCTGAGGGAGAAACGACGCAGGAAATGTACCTCAACGGGTTTTCTTCGTCATTGCCGTGGCAGGTACAAATAGAGGCCCTGAAGCATATCCCTGCACTGGCTGATGTGCAAATTTACCGGCCCGGATATGCTATCGAATACGACTTTTTTGACCCGACACAATTGCATCACACCCTTGAAACCAAACTTGTCAAAGGGTTGTTTTTCGCGGGACAAGTCAATGGAACAACCGGCTATGAAGAGGCTGCAGGACAGGGTTTGATAGCCGGAATCAATGCGCATCATGCCGCCCTGGGAGGAGAACCGTTTGTGTTGCATCGCGACCAGGCTTACATTGGCGTATTGATTGACGACTTGGTGACTAAAGGTGTAGACGAGCCTTATCGCATGTTCACGTCACGTGCCGAACATCGCATTCTGCTCCGTCAGGACGATGCCGACATGCGCCTCACGCCGCTCGGCTATGCCCAGGGTTTGGCTGACAGCACTCGTTATGAGCTGATGGAAAGTAAACGCAGGCAGGTGTCGTCGCTCATTGATTTTGCTCGCTCAACCACCGTGCGCGCGGCCGATGTGAATGGTGCATTGGAACGACTGGGCCTGCAACCGCTCAAGCAGGGTGTGAAGCTTTACGACCTGCTGTTGCGGCCGCAATTGAGTGTGAATCTGCTGGCCGATATGCTTCCTGCGTTGCGGCAGCAAATCGGTATGCTGGAGGCCGGCCGTCGTGAAGAAATTGTCGAGGCGGCCGAAATACAAATCAAGTATAGCGGCTACATTGAGCGAGAATCGCAGATGGCCGAACGCCTTTCACGCCTCGACAGAGTGACCCTTCGCGGCAAGTTTGATTACAGCGCGTTGCATCAGTTGTCAACCGAAGCGCGCCAGAAGCTGCAGCGCATCGACCCTGCCACTGTGGGGCAAGCGTCGCGGATACCCGGTATTTCACCCAGCGACATCAATATTTTATTGTTATTATTAGGTAGATAAAAACCAAATGTTTCACGTGGAACAAATCAGATAAAGATGAAAAAGGAACAATTAGAGAAAGTGAAAAGCGTTGTCCGCAACGTGCCCGATTTTCCTGTCAAGGGAGTTCAATTCAAAGACTTGACAACAGCTTTCAAGGACCCGGAGGCTTTCGCCATCATCAGTGATGCTCTCGTCGACCTGTTCAAAGATCGTGGCGTGACCAAGGTCGTGGGAATTGAGGCACGCGGCTTCATCGGCGGTGCCATTTTGGCCTCGCGCCTGGGAGCCGGTTTTGTGCCCCTGCGCAAGCCGGGCAAATTGCCAGCCGAAGTGATCCAAAAGACGTATGCTAAGGAGTACGGAACCGATACCATCGAGATTCATCGTGATGCCATTGTCCCCGGCGACATTGTGGTAATCCACGACGACCTGCTTGCCACTGGCGGCACCATGATGGCTGCATACGACCTGGTGCGGTCGATGAACCCCGACAAAATCTATATCAACTGCATCTGCGGCCTGAGTTTCCTGAACGGACGCTCGGTGTTCCCCAAGGATGTTGAGGTGTCGACATTGTTCGACTTTTAACTCCCCTCACGGAGTTCAGCAACAATAGAAGACGTGCAAGGGTGCGGCGAATCGCAACCTTAGTATAGTTGCAACCATCATGCGCGACGAGTTAAAATTGAAAATAAGCCTTTTGCCCGATTCCCCAGGTGTGTATCGTTACAAGAACCGCGACGGGGTGATTATCTATGTGGGCAAAGCGAAGAATCTGAAACGCCGCGTCAATTCCTATTTTAATCGAGAACACTCAGTGTTGCGCACCAATATGCTGGTGCGCAACATTTGGGATATGGAGTACACTGTTGTCAACACCGAGGAAGAAGCGCTCGACCTTGAGAACAGTCTTATCAAAGAATTTCAGCCCCATTATAATGTGCTGCTGAAAGATGATAAATCCTATCCCTGGATTTGTGTTACCAAAGAATTGTATCCACGAGTGTTTGTCACGCGTGATGCGCTTAGGCGAGGAGCAAAATACTATGGGCCATACCCTCATGCCGAGGTGGCGCATACCTTGCTCGACGTGATTCGCCAGATTTATCCGTTGCGCACTTGCACGCATAATGTTTCACGTGAAACAATCGACCAGCTCAAGCATCGCCTTTGCTTGCAGTATCACATCAAACGCTGCGAGGGTTGTTGCCGGGGATTGGTGTCGCCCGAGCAGTATGGCCGTTATATTGAGGAAATCAAACAAATCCTGAATGGCGACATCGCGCAACTTTCGGATTTTTTGGTGAGTGAAATGAGCCGGCTTGCCAATGAGCTGCGATTTGAGGAGGCCGAGGTGTTGAAGCGCAAATATCGCCTGATAGAGCGGGTGCGAGCCCGGTCGGTCATCGTCAGCCCCACTATTCATAATATTGATGTGGTGACACTTATACGCGACGACCAGTCGGCCTATTTTAATTATATGCACATGCGTGGTGGCTCGGTGGTTCAAGCGCTCACACTCGAATACAAACTGCCCGCCGAGGACACCCCCGACGATGAATTGATGTCGATGGCAGAGAATGAGATGCACCGCCGTTTTGCCGACACTTATAAGCGGGAGCGTGTGCACGAAACATTGGTCAATATTATTCCCGACGTGGCCTTTGAGGGCATGGATTTCGTGATTCCGCAGCGCGGTGACAAGCGTCGGTTGCTTGAGATTTCGTTAAAAAACGTCGAGCAATACAAAACCGAAAAATACAAGCGCATGGAAAAGCTCAATCCTGAGCAGCGCACCACCCGCACCCTCACGGCCATTCAGCGTGATTTCCACCTCACTTCGCTGCCCCGCCACATGGAATGTTTTGACAACAGCAACATCTCGGGCACTCATCCTGTGGCATCGTGTGTCGTGTTCCGCAACGCCAAGCCAGCCAAGAAAGATTACCGCCATTTCAATATCAAAACGGTGGAAGGTCCCGACGACTTTGCGTCGATGCGCGAGGTTATCACACGGCGCTACAGCCGCCTTGTGGCTGAGGGTGCCGAGCTTCCGCAACTCATTGTGCTCGACGGTGGCAAGGGACAACTCAGCTCGGCCGTGGAAGCCCTTGACGAAATCGGTCTTCGAGGCAAGATTGCCGTGGTGGGCATCGCCAAACGGCTTGACGAGATATTTTTCCCGGGCGACAGTGTGCCGCTCTACATTGACAAAAATAGTGAAACGCTGCGCGTGGTGCAGCGTATGCGCGATGAGGCCCACCGATTTGCTATCACCCATCATCGCCAGCAGCGAGCTAAAGGTCAAACCCACTCCGTGCTTGACGACATCAATGGAGTTGGTCCAGCGACAAAGCAGTTGATGCTCAAGCACTTCAAGAGTTTGAAGCGCATTCGTGAAGCTTCGGAATCCGATTTGGCTGCCGTAATAGGCAAGAAGAAAGCAGAGCTTGTGTATAACTATTTAAAAGCCAACGAATAAGATATGAGAATTGTTATTCAGCGTGCCGCAGAAGCCAGTGTGAGTGTCGATGGTAGGCAAGTGTCGGCCATCGGGCCTGGCCTGATGGTGCTTGTGGGCGTGGAGCAAGGCGACACCCTTGCCGACGTGGAATGGCTTGCCGCCAAAACGACCGCCTTGCGCATCTTTGATGATGAGCAGGGCGTGATGAACCGCAGTGTGGCCGATGCTGGGGGTGAAGTGCTGGCTGTGAGCCAGTTTACCCTCACTGCAGGCACCCGAAAGGGGAATCGTCCCAGTTACATTCGGGCCGCTGGTCACGACCTCGCAATTCCTCTCTATGAGGCCTATTGTGAGCAAGTGGGCCAACTGCTTGCGCGCCCTGTGCAGCGTGGCGTTTTCGGGGCCAATATGCGCGTGTCGCTCGTGAATGACGGCCCGGTGACCATTATCATCGACTCGCGCCTGCGAGAATAATTGTTTGCCTGCATCGAAAAAAAATAGTAAATTTGCGTCAGATGACTTTACATGAGGCACAAGAGCGGGTGGACCGCTGGATAAAAACTTATGGCGTGCGCTATTTCAGCGAGTTGACCAATATGGCCGTTCTCACCGAGGAAGTTGGCGAGGTGGCACGCATCATGGCTCGCCGTTATGGTGAGCAGTCGGAAAAGCTGTCGGACCGCGACAAGGTGCTTGCCGACGAGCTTGCCGATGTGTTGTGGGTGCTCATTTGTATCGCCAACCAAACCGGAGTGGACCTGACCGAGGCCCTGGAGAGCAATTTCGCAAAAAAAACCATGCGTGACGTCCACCGTCATCATGAGAATGAAAAATTAACCCCCAAATCAAAATAAAAACAACACTATGGGACAACAAGAACATCATCATGAACACTGCTCGTGCGGCTGTGGCCACGAGCATCATCACGACCATGAAGTGAATCTGAACCGCTACGAGGCAGTGGTCGACGGCAGTGCTGTCGAGACCGACGATGGGGCCGTGCAGGCCGCCGTGCAGCGCATTCTTGACGAGCATTGCCAGGCAAACAACAC
>JAFUWD010000025.1 GCA_017483645.1 Muribaculaceae bacterium
AGCGTCACCGCTTGAAACTTGCAAGTCGCTATAGGGTTCGTCGGTGACTACGCCCCGTATGGACTTTCACCACAGATGTATAACATGCCCGTCATACTAAATAAAAAAATCCCCGCACGTTGGTGCGGGGATTTTTAGTAGTTCGTTAACCAAAAGTAATATTACTTGTTCTGGCTGAGGATGGTGCAAACCGAAACGCGGTTCCAGTCGGGCTCGCTGAACATGTCGCCCACGCCAAGACCCTTGGCGTCGATGCGGTTGGCGTTCACTTTGTACTTCTTGACGAGCATGTCCTTCACAGCGGCTGCACGAGCCTTGGCCAGACGCTCGTTGATTTCCTTGCTGCCCTCGGGCGAAGCATATCCGCGGATTTCAACGGTAGCATCCTTGTGGTTCTTCAAGAAGGTGGCAACACGCTCCACGTTGGGCATTTGAGCGTTGGTGATCACCGACTTGCCCTGAGCGAAGAACACGTTCGACTCAAGCGACTCACCGGTCTTGCTCACAACCTTCTCAACGGGCTTCTCAACAATCTTCTCAACCACTTTCTCAACCACTTGCACCTCGGGCTTGCGGTTGCGCAGGTCGTTGATCTCGGCGTTCAGAGCGTCGATGTCGGCCTGGGTGTACTTCTTGTCGCACAGAGCGAAGTGGTGGGTACCGTTGCTGTTGCCGAAGTGGTAGGTAACACCGGCTTGCAGCTCAACCACAGCGTGGTTGGCGTTGAAACGGGTCACGGGGTGAGTCTCGGCAGCGCGAACCATGCGGTCAACATCGCCGCACATGTCCCAAAGCACCGAAGGCTTCAGGCTCACGGTCCAAGCCTTCTCAGCACCCAGGTTCCAGTTGAAGTTCAAACCAGCCTTGGTGTACCACGAGTTGTCATCGCAGCAGCCGTGCCAAGTCTCGTTGCGCAGAGCCTCGTTCTGATGGTAAGCATGGAGCCAGCCAGCGCCCAGCACACCCTCAAGCTCAAAGGTACGCGGAGTGCCCTTGTAGCCCATGAATGCGTTGGTCAGGTTCAGAGCAGCGAATGCGCCCACAAACTGATGGTCAATAACATTAAGGCTCTTGGGGCCCCAATAAGCCACCTCTTTGTTCCAGCTGGTAGTGTTGATGGTCCACTCGCCTTCCACACCGACGCCCAGCACCGGGGTGATTTGCTTGCGAATCTCAGCACCGAAGATGCCACGAGCATTCTGCCAGAAAGCATAGTGCTGGAAAGGCATCACTGCGCCACCCTTGACGGTGATCGACCAGTTGTCGGTAAATTTGCTACCCTTCAAGGTAACTTGTGCCTGAGCGGCAACAACGCCCATAACAAGGGCCAAAGTTAAAATAATCTTTTTCATCTTGCTTTTTGCTTTAGAAAAAATTAAATAGTTATTATTTTATAAAAATTTCACGTTTTGGACGCACAAAGTTAGTACAAATTTCTCTTTTCACCAAAATTTAACAAAAACTTATAACGCCACTTTATTTAGATAAAGCACATAACCATCACATATTCAGCACGATATTAACAAGAGCGGTAATATCGGCTATGGATACCGTACCATCGTTATTCACGTCGAAAACAGCATCTTCTTTTTCATCAAGCAAGGCGTTGACCAGGGCCGTGACATCGGCAATCGACACGGTGCCGTCTTGGTTCACATCGCCTCGTGTGGACACCTCAAGCACGACTTCACGCACTGCGCCATTGCTCTGGACATCGGCTTTCCATGCTGCAAGGCGTAATTGTCCGTGACTGGGCCAACCAGACTGACGGTCAAGTTTCATCGTCAGAATGTTGGTCTTGGTGGGTGTCGTCACAGCGCAGGTCACCGAATCCACTGTCACGCCTTGTTCATTGAGCAAGGCAACGGTGAGCGCCACACGATCGGGTTTAAAGTAAGATTCGTTCCAATATTCCGTCACCCATGTGGTGGTCAGTGTAAGGGTATCCACTGCCTCACAAGAGAAAGCGGGCGACGTCAGCGTGTAGGTGTTACCGGCCTGAGTAGTGAACAATGTTATTTTATTGTGCAGGATATTGTAGCTGTTCAATTCCACATCTGCTCTGCTATAAGTCCATTCGTCGAAACTTTTATTGTTGAACTGTGGAAAGACCTGAGCCACGGCCATGACACAACCTCCCAAACACATCAAAAAACCAAACAGACGTTTCATATTACACCTTAAATTATATATAAGACACACAAAGATAATAAATTCCCATACATAAGTGCAATAAAAAACCTTTTTTTTCAAAAAAAACAGCCAAAACGATTGCGCATTCAAAAAAAAGCACTAACTTTGCATCCGCAATTAGGGGCATTAGCTCATCTGGTAGAGCGCAACACTGGCAGTGTTGAGGTAAGCGGTTCGAGTCCGCTATGCTCCACTCAGGCGGTCGGGACATCCCGGCCGCTATTTTTTTGCAGGTCAGTCGTCGCTGGCACTGACTTCCGTCAGGCACATCTCACGATATTCGGCCCATTCAGGGTCCTCCTCGGCATGGAACTGTAGGGGCAACACGTCGAATGGCGCAAGCGCTTCGTTGAGTTTCTTTTGGAACAGATGCAGGCTGCGCGCATAAAACACCCAGTTGCGCTCGCCGTCACCAGTGTAAACGCCCGTCATCACAGCCACCGGGTCGGCATCGAAAACAGCGGCCAGCGCATCATGCACATCTCCCATCAGCTGAGCCGCGCGCCTATCAGGCAAACCTTTGGCATCGGCCTCATAGGGCCATGTCACCTCCACGCGGTAAATGAATTTTCGAGTTTGTATCACATTTTCCATATCGCGTCGGCCCGTGACAAGTATTACCCGGCCATTGTCGGCTTCGGCAGGAGCTGTCCACCATTCATTGCTGATTTTCAGTTTTGACATAATCTGTATTTGATTTTCTTGACCATAAAGTTATGAATAATCTGCGACGTGACCAATTTTTTTTCAAATTCGCCACCTATAGAATTAACAATTGTCAAGCTCAGGGTAATTGTTAAAAAGCCGGCGTGACACATACGTTTCTCATCGGCGCAAACGCTTTTGGAAACTAAGATTTAACATTTTAAGTTAATTTCGCGTGCTTTTAATAATCCTCCATCAAAAGACCACATTGCAATGATTTCAATTTCAATATTTTATAAAAATATTAACAAGAAAGATTTTGCCGTGAAATATTTTTTACTTACCTTTGCCGTCCCAATTCGATGCAAATCGAATCACAAAGGAATGCCGAAAATCGGCAGGGGCCACTTCTCACGATGGATGTCGCGGAATGGCCTTGAAGTATTAACAAAAAATAGGGTTAAATGAAGAAAGTAATTTTCACCGCAGCCACGCTGGCACTGCTCACGCTCTTCACCTCGGCCTACTCCAACCGCACGGCCGATGCTCGCGTGGGTTACCAAGCTCCAAACTTCACGTTTGAGCAGGGCGACAGCATTGTTTCGTTGCAGCAGTTCCGAGGGCAAGAGGTGATTGTAACTTTTTGGTCAACAACCGACGTACAGTCGCGCCTTGACAACATGCGGCATGACCGCGAGGCACGCACCCGTGGCCTGGCCCACATCTCGGTCAACATGGATCACAGCGAGGGCGTGTATACCATGGCAGTGATTGTTGACCGCTTGCGCCGAAGCACGCAGTTTCACGCCGATTCGGCCCAGCAGCAAAGTCTGAGCCAGGCATGGCGCCTGGAAAAGGGGTACAACTCTTTCCTGATTGGCCCCGACGGCCGCATTGAGCAAGTGCTCTGACCAGCGGCTAACACATTCTTAAATCATCAACCCCGAGGCACCGACCCCGGGATTTTTGTTTCATCCCCGATGGGTCATTAGGTTCATGAACACCCGGCGCACCGCCCGGCGCGGCGCGGCACGAAAAGCCGCGGCCCGACTTCTGCTGTCAGTCGGGCCGCGGCCAATATTATTTGACTATTGGTTACTTGGTCAGCGCGTGCGGAGCACTTTTCCGGCCTGCACCTTGTTGCCCTTGATGCCGTTAATTCTCTTGAGCTGGGCCACACTCATTCCATTGCGAGCGGCAATCTTGCCCAGGTTGTCGCCCTTGCGCACCTTATAAGTGCTGCGGGCTGCGCTGCGGTGCTTGCTGCCGCGCGAGCTCACCTTGGCACTGCTCTTGGCACTGCGGCTGTGATGACGCACCGATGCATAGCGGGCGCCGGGCGAGTAGTTGCGGGCCTGGGTATAGTTGCTCTTGTTGAACGTGTATTTTTCGGTATGGGTCACCCGATTCTCGAAATCGAAGATAGCCTCCGGGTTGATGGCATAACCCATGAAGCGGGTCTCGAAATGAAGGTGCGGGCCGGTACTGCGGCCGGTGTTTCCGCTCAATGCGATGGGCTGGCCGGCTTTGACATACTGGTTGGGCTGGACCAGGAATCGTGAGAGGTGGCCATAGACGGTTTCCAATCCGTTCTCATGGCGCACAATCACATAGAATCCGAATCCTCCGCGCTCGTATTTGGTGAGACGCACGCGGCCCGAGAATGCCGCACGCACGGTGTCGCCCATGGCAGCCCGCAAGTCCACGCCCTTGTGCGAGCGTCCGAAGGCCGGGCGATAGCCATAATGCGATGTCACATAGTTGCCTTTCACGGGCATCACATATCCGGTAACGTTAATCACCTTGGTGTTAGGAACCTGGCTTTCTTTGTAGGGGTTCACACGGTCGCTCTCCCACCCTTCGGTGTAAATATCGGGTTCGGGCTCCACCTCTTCGTAGAGGTCGGCTGCATAACGCTGCGCCTCTTCCAACTTGATTTGGTCTTGGATGCGATTCTGCTTCGCCAGCAGGTTCGAGTGCATCTTACTGTAATTCGATACAGATTGCAGGTTTTGCGCCAAAGCGCTGGTGGCCATCATCGACAAAGCGACGAGCCCTGCCGCCACAAAATATCTTTTATTTGTCATAAGCATCAATTCTTATTTAAATAAAATCGAAGAAGAAAAGCACTGCGGCCCACTCTTTTTTCACTCCGCTGGCACGCCCAACACTGTTGCCCGACTTGTTGCGGATAGTTCCGTCGCTGTCGACCTTGCCGATGCTGTTGCCACTACGGTCACGCACAGTGCCGTCGCGGTCAACCTTGCCCACGGTATTACCCGACTTGTTGCAGATGTCGCCGCTGCTGGTGATGCGGCCCACGGTGTTACCAGCACGGTCACGAATGTTGCCGCTGCCGTCGATACGCGCCACACTGTTGCCACTGCGGTCACAAATCGAACCGTCACTGCGCACCGTACCGGTGACATTGCCGCTGGCATCGCGCAAGCGTTGAGCCTGTGCTGTCTCTGAAGCACCCACAAGCATTGCGGCTGCAACCATCAGTCCTAATAAAGAGCGTAGTTTCTTCATCGCTTTTTGGTTTTAATTCACTATAAAAACGCTCAAAATTAGCGATTTATTTTGGGAAAACCTTAAAATTTTCACTAAAAAGTGTAAACTTTGGTTTTAAGTTGTAAAGCATGCTCTTCAAGGCATTGTTTTTCAACTGATTTGCGACCAATCCACATTTTTGTCAAACAACTGGTGCAAATGGGCATCAAGTCGACGGCCTTCGTCGGTGGCCAACTGAGGGTCGGCAGCCAGGATGTCTTGAGCAGCGTCACGCGCCATCTGCACGATTTGACCGTCGTGCGCCAGATTGGCGATGCGCAGCGTGAAGGGAATGCCACTCTGCTGGGTACCCTCCATATCGCCCGGGCCACGTTGCTTCAAGTCTTCCTCGGCCACCTCAAAACCGTCGGTGGTGCGCACCATCACCTCCAACCTGTGGCGGGTTTCGGAGGTTATCTGATATTTCGTCATGAGGATACAATAGGATTGGTCGGCGCCGCGCCCCACACGACCGCGCAACTGATGCAGTTGCGACAGTCCGAACCGCTCGGCGTTCTCTATGACCATGACGCTGGCATTGGGCACGTTCACACCCACCTCAATAACGGTAGTGGCCACTAAAATCTGGGCCTGACGAGTGACGAAAAGCTGCATCTGGTAATCCTTTTCGGCAGGTTTCATCCGGCCATGCACATAAGCCACATGGTACTGCCTGAAAATCTCACTCACCGTTTGATAGCCCTCTTCGAGCGCGCGCAGGTCGAGTTTTTCACTCTCCTCAATGAGCGGGTAAACGATATAGACCTGCCGGCCTTTCTTGATTTCCGACCCCACAAAGCGATACATCTGCTCACGGTCCTTTTCGTAGCGCATAAGGGTTGTCACGGGCTTTCGTCCGGGCGGCAACTGGTCGATGACCGAAACGTCGAGGTCGCCATAGACTGTCATGGCCAGCGTGCGCGGAATGGGCGTGGCGGTCATCACCAGCACATGGGGAGGCGTATGGTTTTTTTGCCACAACTTGGCACGCTGAGCCACACCGAAGCGATGCTGTTCATCGATGATGGCCAAACCCAGGTTTTTGAACTGCACCGTGTCTTCTATCAGTGCATGGGTGCCGATGAGAATGTGCAGAGAACCGTCGGTGAGCCGCCGGTGAATGTCGTCGCGCTCTCGCTTGCGGGTGGACCCCGTGAGCAGCGCCACGCTCACCCCGATGCGAGCCGCCAATGGCGCAATGCTCTCATAGTGTTGCGTAGCCAAAATCTCGGTGGGCGCCATGATGCACGCCTGATAGCCGTTGTCAACGGCAATCAGTGCCGACATGAGGGCCACAATGGTCTTGCCACTGCCCACATCGCCCTGCAGCAGCCGGTTCATCTGACGGCCGCTGGCCATGTCGTGCCTGATTTCGCGGATCACACGCTTTTGCGCATCGGTGAGCGGAAAACTCAGCACTTGGTGATAAAAATTGTTGAAGTAGTCGCCCACATGAGCCAGCATCAACCCGGGAAGCTGAGCCGACCGGCCCTTGATATACTTGAGGATGTTGAGTTCCAAAAAGAACAGTTCCTCGAACTTGAGTCGAAACTGCGCCCGCTGAAGGGTTGCCACATCAGCCGGAGCGTGGATGGCCACCAATGCCTCGCTGAGTGGAATGAGCTTCCAACGCGTCATCAACTGCCGTGGCAAAGTTTCGGGAACACGTTGCACGGCTTCCGACTGCAACAGCGTGGCCACCAGATGTTGCAAAGTGCGCTGGCTGACGGAACGGTTTTGCAGTTTCTCGGTGAGGCTATACACCCCGCGCAAGCCTTGCGGCTCGGCATCGGGTTTAAAAACGTCCACCTCGGGATGAACGATGCTGTAATGGTTCTGAAATGGCGTGGGCTTGCCGAAAATAACATACTCCACCCCCGTGCGATAGGTTTCTTGAATGGAACGCACCCGGTTGAACCACACCACCTCCACTGTGCCCGTACCATCGGTGAACAATGCCTGAAGGCGGCGACGAGCGCCTTCGCCCTGGGGTGTGAAATTGATGAAACGGCCGCGTAGCTGAATGTAGGGCATGTCGCCGGCGATTTCGCTCACAGTGTGAATCTTGGAACGGTCCACATAGCGGAAAGGGAAGTAATAGAGCAGGTCGTGAAACGTGTAAATGCCCAACTCCTTACCCAGCAGTTCGGCCCGCTTGGGACCCACGCCGTGCAAATACTTGATGTCGGTGTTCTCAAGACTGGGCATGGTCAAGGATTTGCTGCGCGGTCAACAAGTCGGCAGGATGTGTTATCTTGATGTTGGTGGGTTCACCGTCAACCAGCGTGATGCAATGACCGGCAGCCTCCACCACCGAAGCATCGTCGGTGAACGATGGCAATTCCTGAGTTTCATAGGCATTGAGCAGCAACTGGGCATCAAAAGTCTGAGGGGTCTGCACAGCGCGCAATGCGGCACGCTCCAGGGCACGGCTGGTGCCATCGGGCATCACCATGCGCACGCTGTCGGTGAGCGGCACTACCGGCACCACGCTTCCATGCGCTTGCGCCGTTTGAAAGACTCGGCTCACCAATGCCGGGCTCACCAACGGGCGCACTCCATCATGAACGGCAATCATATCCCCTGGACGGGTTATGGGCAAACATGCCAACGCATTTTTCACCGACTGGAAACGGGTGTCGCCTCCAGCCACCACCTGATGACTGATGTTGAAGTTGTGCCGAAGGCAAAGCTGCCGCCACAGATCGTGTTGCTGGCGGGGCAACACCACGACGATGCACGTTGCCTCCGAGGCAAAAGCCTCGATGGTGTGCATGAGTACAGGCTTGCCACACAAGTCCACAAACTGCTTGGGCAACGCGCTTCCAAAACGCGTGCCGCTGCCGCCGGCAACAATAATTGCTGTTTTCTCCATCTCTCAAGTTTTGTGTATCAATTCACAAAATTAGGCAAAAATCTCAAGAAATGCCCTAACAACAGGCAAAAAATAAGAAGGAATCCCCACTTCTCGTCGAGATTCCTCCTTAGGTTTCAAATAGGTAAAATTTCTAAGGCAAAAAAGATTGTTTCAGGTTTATGCTGCAAAATTATGTCGTTTTCACTCAAGTTCCAAACTAAAAAACATATTCTACAACATGTTTTTAACATTTGGCTTGGTTTGCATTCTCTTTCTCGGCATCTAATTTATTAACATTTAGTTGTTTAATGTTTGTTTACAACTTAGTTAAACTATCTTAATTCTCCGAAAACGATTTCAATTTCATCTCCGAACCATCGAAAACGGCGTATGTGTCATGGCTAATCCAGTCACCCAGAAAAACAATTTGCCGTGAATCATCAAGCGCAGCCACGCGCGCCAGATGCAGATGGCCAAAGACAAAGAAATCCACTTCGGGATGCAGGCTCACATACTGCTCGGCAAACTTTCTCAAATTCAGTGCGCTGCACTCCACATCATGCTCCACCTGCGCCACATCGCGCCGATGGGTGCGGTTCTGAGTTGACCAGCCGGTGGCAATCCAATGCGTCCACCGCGGATGAACAGAGGCATAAAGCAACTGGCACACGCGGTTGTAGAAGCAAAAGCGCATGAAGCGGTACATGGGCCGCTGATAGCCCACATCGTCGCCATGCGACAGGAAGAAATGACGGCCGCCTATCTCGACGGTGGTGGCACCCTTGAGCACCGTGAGCCCCACCTCATCGCGCAGATAATCGAAGAGCCAAACATCGTGATTGCCGGTCATCCACACAATGCGCACGCCGGCATCGGCCAACTCGGCCAACTTGCCAAAAAAACGCACATGGCCGCGTGGCACCACCGAGCGATACTCATACCAGTAATCGAGCACATCACCCAGCATATAGAGCGTTGCGGCGTCATCCTTGATGCTGTCCAAAAAACGCACCACACGGGCCTCATGGGCACGGGCGTCGGGCATATAAGATGCTCCCAGATGCAAATCACTGATAAAGTAGGTGTTCGTTCTCATCATTAAGCGCGTTGATAAGGAGTGTCACAACATACCCATTTCGAGCTTGGCCTCCTCGGTCATCATGTCGGGGGTCCACTCAGGCTCAAACACCAATTGCAAATTCACGGCGGTCACGCCGTCGATGCTTTCCACCTTTTGCCTCACATCCTCAAAGATAAAGTCGGCTGCGGGACAATTGGGTGCTGTGAAGGTCATGTCAATGTCAACCGTTCCATCGTCACTTACATCGATGCGATAAATGAGTCCCATGCTGTAAATGTCCACAGGGATTTCAGGGTCGAACACCGTGCGCAGCATTTTCACAATGTCTTCCTCTATTCTGAGTCTTGTCGGTTCGTCCATAATCTGACGGCAAAGGTATATAAAAAAACTGAATGAGCACGAAAAACCACATCAGAAAGAACATCAGCGGGCGCTCAGCGCTGCCGAACCATGTTCACCTGAATGCGCTCGTCGCTCATGAGTTCCCGTGCGCCTGTGCGCACATCAAAGTCCACACGGCCAACTGTGAAATCGGGGGTATTGAACGACCACAACGCTGTGCCATAATAAGTGGCGGGGTCGCGCTGGGGCAGCAGAAACGGTTTGGTGGCATGGCCATCGGCATCCACGCGGCACAGATAGAGCCAAGAATACCTGCCGTCGGCACGACGACTTGTGAACACCATCCAGCCACCTTTAGGCGACCAGTTATGATAACTGTCGGCAAGCGGACTGTTCGCCTCGGCAAGCGGATGAGCCTCACCGCTGCTCAAATCGAGCAACCACTGCTCCGACTCATCATGCCAAATGGGAAAGCAACCGTAATCGGCGGTGGTAAAGAGTAGCCAACGCCCATCGGGACTGGGTCGGGGATGAATAGCACTCAAACCTCGCGACGCAGCATTGAACAACGTGTCGACTTGCGTGCCCACCGTCCCTGTTGACTCATCAAAAGCCACACTGCAAAGGTTGTAGCGCACCTCGGTCAACCCATCGGGCACGGGTTGCTGACGTGCTGTGCAAAAGTAGAGCGTCCGTCCGTCGGCCGAGAAGGCCGGATAAGTTTCCATCCATTCATCGGTGGCCAGTTGCGTGGGCACTATGAGCGTGTGCGACTGAGTGTCGTAAATCTGCACATTACTGCCGGTATCGAACACTTCGAGCACGTTGGGAGCCACCTCATGAAAAGCTTGATGGGTGAGATTGGTGGAATAAGCTATATAACGTCCCGACGGGTGCCAGGAGGGATAGACACACGAGGCAAGGGTGCTGTCGGTCTTGGTCGACAGCCACTCCCGCCTACCGTCAATTTGCACCAGCGTGGCCCCATGTGCGCCGCGCACGTGGAAGGTGAAGGCCGACGGGTCGCCACCGCGAGCGGCATGGCAGTTGACACACGACGACGGCACCGCGGTGTTCTCTATGATAGCATACTCCTTGCAGGATGAGAATTCTCGCTGATAAAGCCCCATCGTGCCAAACGACTCATAACCGGGCGCTATGCGCCTGTAGGTAAGCCCCCATGCGCCCAGGGAATCGGCAGCCACATGGATGGAAAAGTCCTGATAACGAACCCAGTGGCCGTCGGGGCGGCGCGCGCTTACGCTCAGGGTGATGTCGCCACCTTTGTTGGCAGCCAGCAGGCGGTGCCACTGTTCCTCGTCAAAATCGGCCCAGGGGCCTGAGGCTTCGATGGAAATCGCTCCCTTGCCGCGTGCTTCCACACACATGAAATCGGCCACAGAATCGGGCAACGCAAAATACAGGGGCGCCACATCGAGCGGCACAGTCACTTCCACATAGTCCGGAAAAATGGGAGGCAGCTGACTCAACTGCCGGGCATCATGTGGACGAGGCGCACACGACATCACGGCAAGTATCATGAGCAGGGAAAAAACGGATATCGAATTGATGTGCTTCATTGTCAATAAATGGTTGAGGATGTGGATGGTTGGGCTGCAAGGGCCGAACCAAGCAGGAGATAGCTCCAAAACGTCTGACTGAGTGGTGGCTCTTGCAATGCGGCATTAGATCGATCGGTGACATAAAGCCGCGCAAAGTTCATCACTCCCTGCACCACACTGGAAGCGATGGGCCACGGCATGGCCGAGAAGTCGTTGCTCTGTTGCGACCACACATAGACCAGCGCTTCCTGATAGGATAGCGGCATGTGGTCGAAGCCCATCGACTCGCCTTGCGGAAAATAATGCATAAAGCCGTCCAGATTGCGGCTGAGCAAGCAATAGGCCATGAGATACTCATAAGCCATGCGGTGAGTGGGATTCTGTTCAACAATTCGTGCCAGCACCTGCTCGGTGTTGTTACCGTCGTAAAAAAGGTCGCCATCGGGCTTGAGCAGCGGTTCCTGAGTCTTCTGCCGGCTCTTGATGGCATCATTCAAGGTGCCCTTATAAAATAATGTATGGTCGAGCCATTGCTGGTATCGACGTGCCTGACGTTCATTTCCATTGAGCAGGGAAGTGCGCACCAGCATCTGCATACATCGAGCACTCAGACGGCCGTCGGGTACACAGGCCTGGGCTTCCATCGCCATGCGTTGCGCATCGTTGACCATACCCAACCGATAATATATTTCGCCTATGGTGACCGATTCAATATAATCGCGCGTGAAGGGCGGAATGAGTCCTTGGGGGCCATTCTGGAAATAATGGAACAAACTGTCGGAAAGCTGACCACGCTGTGCGAGTGCCAGATTCACACAGGCAGTGCTCAACGGGCGCGTGGGCGGCACATGGGCGGCGCGAGTCACCACATCGTCCCATCGGGCATTGCGCACCAGATAGTCGTAACCCACCACCTCACGCTGCACCGGGTCGATGCCGGTCGACACCATCACCCACGACAAGCCTGCCACACCAGCAGCAGCCACACCCAGCATCATGGCACGCCACCGTTTCCGGCCCAGAAAGCTCAGCAATGTGGGAGCGAGCGCCAGCACGGCCAGCAACACCCACTGCCAGGTGGCATCGTACACGGGCAGGCGACGATAGAACAGGCCATTGACGATTCGCTCAACGGGATACTGAACCGGAGATGTGACATACACAAGAGCCAGCACAGCCACAGCAGCAAGCATGCATGCGCCCAGCATCAGCCATCGGTGGCGAATCACGGCCAACAAAGCCACACAAGCAATAGCCATCCACACCACAGGGCCGCATAACCAATAGAGCACGGGCATGCACACCACAGTGACAACCACCCTGCCCCACTCCGCACGGGGCAAGAAACAAAACACCGCACCCCACAAGGCCATGTCAATGGCCACCAACAAGGCCGGCAACATATTCACATCAGCCAGCACCCGGGCGGCAAATGCCACGAGCAGCACCGCCAGCAGTGCTACCGGCAGCCACCCTTCCTGCGGGCTGCAGAGTTTCAACAAGGCCGCATGCAGCAAGGCCATCAGCATAGCCATCACCAAGGCTCCGGCAGCGGGCAGCAGAAAAAACTGCACCAGCCACTGTGCCACATAAGCCGCCAGGCCGCCAGGCAGCGACATGTACTGATAAAAAAAAGTGCCGGTCGACAGGAACAACTGATATTGCTCATGGAAGGACATCCACGCCGGGGCACACAGCACACACACCACACAAGTCACCACGGCAACGGCGGCCGTGGGCAGCCACCGGCCATGCATAATAACACGCTCTCTTGTTAACATGAATGTTTAGATAAACCAATTTAAATCACAAAATTACAAAAACCAACCGAAAAACAGCCAAAAGTCTACGCAAATTTGAAAATAATTGATAAAAAATGCTGAAACATAGCGCTTAATTCAAAAAAAAGTGCGATATTTGCACTGCAAAATTCGGAATGGTCTCAAAACAGGCCGTTTTTTGTGTCGCCCTATGGCGCCGCAATTTTCTGCTTAATAGTTGATTACCAACCGATAAACGCATGAAATAATACATATAACTTAATAACAAAATTCTACAACAATGACTAAAGCAAACATCGTTAGCGAAATTGCTAAATCTACAGGCATCGACAAAGCCACCGTGCTGGTGACCGTTGAGAAATTTATGGAAACCGTGAAGGATTCACTGGCCAACGACGAGAACGTTTATCTGCGTGGTTTTGGCAGCTTCATCGTGAAAACCCGTTCGCAAAAAACCGCTCGCAATATTTCCAAAAACACCACCATCATCATCCCCGAGCACAAAATCCCGGCTTTCAAGCCCGCCAAAGTGTTCATGGAGCAAGTGAAATAATATTATAATGTCGCGCTTCGTTTTCAGGAGCAGCCACATCACGATATAAGAATCACATTATTTAATCACTAAAACTAAGTAAAAAATGCCAAGCGGAAAGAAAAGAAAAGGCCATAAAATGGCTACGCACAAGCGCAAAAAAAGACTTAGAAAGAATCGTCATAAGAACAAGAAGTGAACGCAACTTTGCTGCGTGACAATTCTTTCGAAGAAATGCCGATACCGAGAACAAACCTGTTGCGCACCGCCATCATCCCGACCGGGCAGCAAGCCTGCAACACGCAGACACAGCGCCGGCCACAATAATGACACCGCGCGATGAGTTTGTTCTTTGTATCCACCGCTTAAACAACAAGCGATGAAAAGTGAATTAGTAGTTGACGTAAAGCCCACCGACATCTCCACTGCCCTGCTTGAGGACGGACGACTGATGTCGCTGCAAAAGGAGGCGCGTGACGCATCCTATGCCGTGGGCAACCTCTACCTTGCCAAGGTAAAGAAGTTGATGCCCGGCCTGAACGCCGCGTTTGTGAACGTCGGACACAGCAAAGACGCATTCCTTCATTACCTTGATTTAGGCTCGCAATTCAACACTTTCGCACAGTACGTCAAGTCGGTGAGAGAACACACCGACAAGGTGCCGCTCAGCATCAGCAAAATGAAATTGCTCGACGACATCGACAAGCACGGAACCGTGACCGACGTACTCACGCAAGGTCAAGAGCTGATTGTGCAAATCGCCAAAGAGCCCATCTCATCCAAGGGGCCAAGGCTTACCACCGAGATTTCTTTCACCGGGCGATTCCTGGTGCTCACACCGTTCAACAACAAAATCTCGGTATCGCAAAAGATAAAAGACCACGCCGAAAAAACACGGCTCAGAAGGCTCATCGAGAGCATCAAGCCCAAGAACTTCGGCGTGATTATACGCACATCGGCCGAGAACAAACGTGCCGCCGAACTCAATTCGGAACTGAAAGTGTTGCTCAAATGCTGGGAAGATGCCATTGCCAAAATTCAATATTCGCAGCCACCGACACTCGTCTACGAGGAAGAAAGCCGGGCTGTGGGAGAAATCCGCGACATCTTCAGCCCCGAGCTTGAGAGCATCCATGTGAACGACGCGCAAGTTTTTGAGCAAATTCACAACTATGTGAGCCTAATAGCACCCGACAGGAGCGACTGTGTGAAACTTTATTCTGACGACACGCCCATTTTTGATCATTTCAGCATCACCAAGCAAATCAAATCGGCGTTCGGAAGAACAGTATCGTTCAAGTCGGGAGCATACATAATAATTGAAAGCACCGAAGCTTTGCACGTTATCGACGTGAACTCGGGTAACAGGTCCAAAAGCTCAACCGACCAAGAAAGCAACGCTCTCAATGTGAACCTGCTGGCCGCCGATGAGATAGCACGACAACTCAAACTCCGCGATATGGGAGGAATCATTGTCATCGACTTCATCGACATGGCACAGGCCGAACACAGGCAAGCGCTGTATGACCACATGCGACAAGTCATGAGCCGCGATAGGGCTCGACACAACATCCTGCCGCTGAGCAAGTTCGGACTTATGCAAATAACCCGACAGCGCGTCAGGCCTGCTTTGGACATCGTCACCGAAGAAACTTGCCCTTCGTGTGGAGGGAAGGGAGTGATTCAGCCTTCGCTGCTTTTTACCGACATGTTGAAAGACAAGATTGATTACCTTGTCAACTCGCTCAGAGTAAACAACTTTATTATGTATGTCCATCCTTTTGTCGATGCCTACCTCAAGAAGGGGCTTATCAGTGAATACTGGCGATGGAGAAGAGAGTACGGACGCAAATTCCGAATCCTGCCCGACCAGTCGCTGGCCTACTTGCAATACCGCGTCATCGACAAAGACAACAATGAATTAGACCTCAAAGAGGAAAAAGACACGAGCCGTTCCACCAGTAAGAAGGAACGACGCTCCAAGAACCAAAAAGATATGGACTGACGCGTCCTGATGGTTCACCCACGACACACAATCACAACCCACGCCGGACAATCTGGCGTGGGTTTGTTTTCACAGGGCGAGAATCAACGATGAGATGCTACTATCGAAGCACATTTTTCGTATCTTTGCCATCGTAATATTGACTTCACCAAGATGATTAAACAACACTTACTGATTGTCGCATGCGTGCTACTGGGAGTTTCCACAATATCGGCGCAGCACAAGACATTGCGTGAATGGGGATTCCCGACAGGAATTTTTGAAACCGGCAAGTATAACGCCATCACCGACGTGCCCGGGGTGACTGTGGGGCACACTACACGCATTGAGGGCGACAGCATCCGCACTGGAGTGACCGCCATCGTGCCGCACCAGGGCGACATCTTCCGCAACAAAATACCTGCCGCCATCTATGTGGGTAACGGATTTGGCAAGTTGGCGGGCTACACTCAGGTGCGCGAGTTGGGCAATATCGAAACACCGATTATCCTGACCAATACTCTGAGTGTGGCGGCAGGCATCGAGGGAGTTGTTCGCTACACGCTCATGCAACCCGGCCACGAGCAAGTGAGCTCGGTCAATGCCGTGGTGGGAGAAACCAACGACG
The DNA here is from genome assembly GCA_017483645.1 of Muribaculaceae bacterium. Classification (GTDB taxonomy): domain Bacteria; phylum Bacteroidota; class Bacteroidia; order Bacteroidales; family Muribaculaceae; genus Sodaliphilus. Next base: position 16,159 of record JAFUWD010000025.1, read on the forward strand.
GCCGACTGAACGATATTCGAGGAATGCATGTCACACCCCAAATGGTCATCGACGCTATCAACAATGCGCATGGTGGAACTGTGGAACAAGGCAATGTGGGCGCCGGGGCAGGAACCATTTGTTTCGGTTTCAAGGGGGGAATCGGCACATCATCGCGCATTCTTCCCAAATCATTGGGCGGATACACTGTCGGAGTGCTGGCGCAAACCAACTACGGTGGTATCCTTGAAATTGATGGAGTGCAGGTGGGACAACGATTACACAAGCACGACTTCATCAATCATGTGCGCAAGGCTGAGAACATCGATGGCTCCTGCATGATGGTTGTCATCACCGACGCACCGCTCGACGCACGCAATCTGGAGCGTGTCGCAAAACGCGCCATGATGGGAATGGCCAAAACCGGTGGCATTGCCTCGAACGGCAGTGGCGACTATGTGATAGCGCTTTCGGTGGCACCTGAGAACCTCATTAGCGACCAATCTAAGATCATCACTGCGCCCGTACTCGCCAACAGTGAGATGTCACCTCTCTTTGCCGCCACCATCGAGGCCACGGCCGAAGCGCTGTGGAATTCTCTGTTCATGGCCGACCCGATGACAGGTCGCAACGGTCACAAGGTGGACGCACTGCCGGTCAAGGAAGTACTGGAAATGTTACGAAACCGATAAGTATAACTGATTGCCCCTTGCCAAAAATTTTTGGCAAGGGGCAATCAGTTATACCGGAATGTCGCCTGTCATGCAGTCGGGTATTGCTCTATGCCGGCCAAAAAGGTACGCTCAATGATGGGCGTGGTATACGCATAGGGAATGAAGTCGATGCTCGGGATGGGGCGAGTGATGAAGAAATTGGCCACCTTGCCTGGTGCGATGCTGCCGTAATCGGCGCTAACACCCATCGCAGCCGCGCCATTGATGGTGGCGGCGTTAAGAGCCTCAGCTGGTTGCAGCCGCATCTTGATGCACGCCAGCGACACCGCAAATTTCATGTCGCCGCTGGGCGTAGAGCCGGGATTGTAATCGCTGGCAATGGCTAAAGGCAGACCGGCAGCAATCATCTTGCGGGCAGGAGCGAATGGCATATTCAAGAAGAATGATGTGCCGGGCAGCGCCGTGGGAATGGTTTGCGAGCCACGCAGCATGGCTATGTCGTCGTCGGTCATGCTCTCCAGATGGTCGACCGATAGCGCCCGGTGCTTCACGGCCACCTCCACACCTCCCGACGGAGCAACTTCCTGGCCATGTATTTTGCCCGGCATCCCATACCGCAGGCCTGCTTCAAGAATACGCGAAGTCTCCTCCGGAGTGAAAAATCCCTGGTCGCAGAACACATCCACATAGTCGGCCAACCCCTCGGCGGCAACGGCAGGAATCATCTCGTTGACTATCAAGTCTACATAGTCGGATTGCCGACCCGCATATTCGGGCGGCACAGCATGCGCCCCCAAAAATGTGGACACCACACGCAGCCGTGTGTCTTGCTGGATGCGCGCTATCACACGCAGCATTTTCAACTCGTCGGCGGTGTTGAGTCCATATCCGCTTTTTATCTCGATGGCACCGGTGCCCTTGGCAATCACCTCGCGCACACGCACCATGGCCTGCTCGTAGAGCTGTTGCTCCGATAGTTCGTGCAAACGCTTGGCGCTGTTGAGAATTCCCCCGCCGCGTCGCGCAATTTCCGCATAGGAAAGCCCGTTGATTTTATCAACAAACTCCCGTTCACGGCTATCGGCATACACGATGTGGGTGTGAGAATCGCACCACGACGGCATCACTGTACCATGCCGTGCGTCGACAGTGGTTTCGACATTCTCTGGTGCAGCGTGGTTGTCGACAGTGTCAAACTCGGTGATGACACCATCCTCAACCAGCATCCACGCATTGTGGATGGTGTCGAAACACGACATCTCGGCGCCACACTTCTTGAGGACGCCACCACTGTCAATGCCGGCCAGCGTGGCTATGTTGTCAACAAGGAGCCTCATTGCGCAGGAACTGAATGGATTTCTCAATAAGCGGGTACATCACCACATCGTCACTGATGAAAGGCACCTGACGGCGGTATTTCTCATGGATGCCCATTATTATCGGAGAGGATTTCTGCGGGAAACGGAACTCCAGCGCCTGGGCGGCATTAAACAATTCGATGGCCAGCACACGCTCGGTGTTGAAAACCACCTTGCGCAATTTAATGGCTGCATTGCCGCCCATGCTCACATGGTCCTCCTGATCTTGGCATGAGGGGATGCTGTCGAGGCTCGACGGCGAGGCCAGCGACTTGTTGAGACTCACGGCACTGGCCGCTGTGTACTGGGTAATCATGAAACCACTGTTCAGGCCGGGATTGGCAACAAGATAACTGGGCAGGCCGCGTGTGCCCGACACCAAACGATAGATGCGGCGCTCGCTGATATTGGCCAACTCACTCAGTGCAATGGCCAGGAAATCCATGGGCAGGGCTATTGGCTCGCCGTGGAAATTGCCGGCACTGATAATCAGGTTGTCGTCGGGGCACACCGTGGGGTTGTCGGTGGCACTGTTGATTTCGGTTTCAATGACCGATTTCACATAGCTGATGGTTTCCTTCACCGTTCCGTGCACTTGAGGAACGCAACGGAACGAATAGGGGTCTTGAACATGTTTCTTGTGCCCGGCTATGAGCTCGCTGCCGGCCAACAGGGCCTTCATGTGGGCAGCTGTCTCAAGCTGCCCCTTGTGCGGTCTGACCAAATGTACAGCCTCGGTGAACGGCTCAATGCGCCCGTCGTAGGCATCAAGAGCCATGGCAGCGATACAATCGGCCCAAGCGCTCAAGCGCTGCGCACGCAGCAACGACCAAACGGCAATGGAACTCATGTTTTGTGTGCCGTTGAGCAGCGCCAAGCCTTCCTTGCTGGCAAGTTCAATGGGTTTCCATCCTTTGAGAGCCAACAACTCGGCAGCTGGCATCACACGACCTTCGTATTCCACCTCGCCCATGCCCACCAACGGCAGGCACATGTGGGCCAGCGGCACCAGGTCGCCCGATGCGCCCAGTGAGCCTTGGCTATAAACGATGGGAACAACACCCTCGTTGAAGAAATCCACCAAACGCTCCACGGTGTCGAGTTTGCAGCCCGAATAGCCATAACTGAGCGACTGGATTTTGAGCATAAGCATGATGCGCACAATCTCGTTGGGGAGTCGTTCTCCCACGCCGCACGCATGTGACATCATGAGGTTGATTTGCAACTGCGACAATTGGTCGCGACTCACCTTCACGTCGCACAACGACCCGAAGCCGGTGGTCACGCCATAAACGGGCAAGTCACTGCTGGCGATTTGCTCGTCAAGATACTTGCGGCACTTGACAATGCGCTGGCGGGCATCTTCGCTCAATGCAAGTTTGTAGTTTTTCTCAATAATTTCGCCCACGCGCTCAATGGTGAGGCGCTCGGCGCTGATATGATGCACTTCCATGATACGTTACGTTTTATAATATTTTTATGGTTAATTAGTTAAGTCAAGAAATAAGAGCCTGCGTCTCATTCGTCGAGCAATCTGTCGTCCACCATATTGGGCAGGGTCACTTGCAGACCCGGTGTGCGCTCCATCTGACGGCGGATAGCATCTATCGACCCCTTGTTGCGAGCCCAGGAACGACGCGCGATACCGTTGTTCACATCCCACAGCAGCATCTGGCGGATGTGACGGTCGGCCTCTTCACTGCCGTCAATCACCATGCCGAAGCCGCCGTTTATCACTTCGCCCCATCCAACGCCGCCACCATTGTGCAGGCTCACCCATGTGGCACCGCGGAAAGCGTCGCCGATGACAGTCTGCACTGCCATGTCGGCACAAAACTGCGACCCGTCATAAATATTGCTGGTTTCACGGTAAGGCGAGTCGGTGCCGCTCACATCGTGGTGGTCGCGGCCCAGCACCACCGGTTTGCTGATTTCACCCCGCTTGATGGCATCATTAAAAGCCTGGGCGATGCGCGTGCGGCCCTCACAGTCGGCATAAAGGATTCTTGCTTGCGAACCCACTACCAGATGGTTCTTCCCCGCCTCGCGTATCCAGTGCAAATTGTCGGCCAGCTGCCCCTTGATGTCGTCGGGCGCTGTCTGAGCCATCTGGTCGAGCACTTCGGCCGCCAGGCGGTCGGTCACCTCCAGGTCGTGCGGGTCGCACGAGGTGCACACCCACCTGAATGGGCCAAACCCATAATCGAAGAACATGGGACCCATGATGTCTTGTACATAACTCGGATAGCGGAAGTGGGTGGCATCGCGCATAATGTCGGCACCGGCACGGCTGGCCATGAGCATAAAGGCATTTCCGTAGTCAAAGAAATACATGCCCTGCGCCGTGAGCCGGTTGATGGCTGCCACCTGACGGCGCAGCGACTCAAACACACATTCCTTGAAGCGCTCGGGTTCTTCGGCCATCATCCGCTTGGACTCTTCCAGGCTGTAGCCCACGGGATAGTAACCACCGGCATAGGGGTTGTGCAATGATGTCTGATCGCTGCCCAAGTCCACACGGATGTTTTCTTGAGCCAGCCGCTCCCACAGGTCCACTACATTGCCCACATAAGCCATGGACACCACACGTTTCTGCTCCACGGCGCGGCGCACGGCAGGAATGAGTTCATCAAGATTGTCGTGCAGTTCATCGACCCATCCTTGTTCATAACGCTTGCGTGCGGCCAGCGGATTGATTTCGGCCACCACGCTCACCACCTGAGCGATATTGCCCGCCTTGGGCTGTGCACCACTCATGCCTCCAAGACCAGCCGAGACAAACAGCGGGATGCGTGTTTCTCGTTCGGCGCCCATCACCTTGCGAGCCGCATTGAGCACGGTAATGGTCGTGCCGTGAACAATACCTTGCGGGCCGATGTACATATAGCTTCCGGCTGTCATCTGGCCATATTGACTCACACCCAGGGCGTTCATGCGCTCCCAGTCGTCGGGCTTGCTGTAATTGGGAATCACCATGCCGTTGGTTACTACCACACGGGGTGCATCCTTGTGCGACGGGAACAACCCCAGCGGATGCCCGCTGTACATGACCAGCGTCTGCTCATCGGTCATCTCACTCAGATACTTCATCACAAGGCGGTACTGTGCCCAGTTCTGGAACACCGCACCGTTACCGCCATAGGTAATCAGTTCATGAGGATGCTGAGCAACCGAGGGGTCGAGGTTGTTCTGTATCATCATCATGATGGCGGCTGCCTGACGGCTCTTGTGCGGATATTCATCGATGGGACGCGCCTTCATCGGATAGCGAGGACGCAGACGGTACATGTAGATGCGGCCGTACTGCTCCAACTCATTGCGGAATTCAGGAATGAGTGCGGCATGATGCTTGGGCGGGAAATAGCGCAGTGCGTTGCGCAGCGCCAGTTTCTTTTCTTCGGCCGTGAGAATGTCCTTACGCTTGGGGGCATGGTTAATCTCAAGGTCGTAGGGCATCGGTTCGGGCAGCACATCGGGTATGCCGGCTCTTATGTCAATGGCAAATTCTTCGGGTGTCATAGGTTATCTGTTGGCTAATGGTTATTCTATCGGGTTCAAAGTTTTGTTTCAACGATTTGGGTGATTTCGGCCTCCTCCTCGTTGGCACGGGCTATCAACTGGTTGGCTTCGTCGATGAGTGATTGAGCCATGACGCGGTCCTTGAGTGAGCCGGCGTTGATTTTCACATTCATGCCGGCGCCCAGCACCGCCGCCCGGGCGGCCAGCACCCCCACCCCGGCATCGCTCACACTGTTGGGATTGCCCTCCATCACCATGGCGCGGCACAGTTCAAACACTTTGAACGCCTCTTTCATGGTGCGCAGAGGCACCTGGGCGGCATAAAGAGTGGCATTCTGGATGGCGGCGCTGCGCGCGGCCTTTTCCTCATCAGTCTTCTTGGGCATACCGAAAGCCTCCATGATGCGGTTAAACGCCTGGGTGTCTTCATCAACAAGATGCAGCAACTCGCGGGCGATGTCTTGCCCCTTGTCGGCCCACACACTGAACTCCTGCCACCGCTCGTCCCATCCTGGCTTGTGGCTCGACAAATTGGCCACCATCGTACCCAGTGCGGCTCCCAGGGCTCCCATATAAGCCGAGATAGTGCCACCGCCGGGAGCAGGTGACTCGCGCGACGTTTCTTCGGCAAAGGCTTTGACAGTGAGTTCAACAAGATTTCCGGCACCGGCTTCGCCGTCCTCAATCATGTATTCTATCACTTTTTCTTTGGGATTGAACGGCTTGAGGTCGTCAAGGCCGAGCGAATGAATGGCGATTTCAATGATGTCGCCCTCGGGAATACCCGTGGAGCGATGCTGCTTCTCAAGGAAATATTTTCCGGCGTCTATCAAACAACGCTTGGGCAGCAGCCCCACAATCTCGGTACCCGTGACGCGGATGCCGCGATTCTGCGCGCACCGGCACACCTCGTCAAAGGCCACATGCAGCGGGGTGGCATTGATGTCGGTGATATTCATCGACACCTGCGCACGTTTGTACTCGTCGATGTACCACCCGATGGCTTTCGTGCCCTTGAGGGTTCCGGGGCGCATGATGACGTTTCCGTTTTCGTCTTTCTTGGGCGTTCCGGTGATGGGATTCCCTTCGCGCACGGGCCGGCCTTTTTCACGCACGTCAAAGGCGATGGCGTTAGCACGGCGGGTGCTGGTGGTATTCAGGTTGAAGTTGGTGGCAATCAAGAAATCGCGGGCACCCACAGCAGTACAGCCAGTGCGGGCCACTTGCTCGTCGAAAGGACGCGCCCCGAAATCGGGTTTGCCGGTGGCCGATGCCAGTTTCTCGGCCAGCGCTTCATATTCACCCTGCCGGCAGACGGCCAGGTTCTTGCGCTCGGCCGTGAAGGCGGCCGCCTCATAGCAATAACAGGGAACACCGGCCTCGGTGGCAATGCGCTCGGCCAATTGGCGGGCCAGCGTGGCACATTCATCAAGGGTGATGCCGGCCACGGGCACCAGTGGGCAAACGTCGGTTGCGCCCATGCGCGGGTGTGCACCGTGATGGTGGCGCATGTCGATGAGTTCAGCGGCACGCTTCACCACTTGAAAAGCCGTTTCCACCACCGCTTCGGGAGCCCCCACAAAGGTCACCACCGTGCGGTTGGTAGCCTCGCCCGGGTCCACATCGAGTAGTTTCACACCCTCGGCTTGGCGTATCACATCCACAATCTGATTGATGACATCCATATTGCGCCCTTCACTGAAATTGGGCACACATTCAATAAGTCGGTTCATGTCGAAATAAAAATATCGGTTTATGTTATTGGATTTTCAGGGTTATTTGGCATACACCTGGCCGGTGGCGGCCTGCAGGGTGTTGGCCATGAGCGACACAATAGTCATGGGTCCCACACCTCCCGGAACGGGTGTGATGTAGCTGCAATGCGGTGCCACATGGTCAAAATCCACATCGCCGCACAGTCGCCAGCCCCTTTCTCGTGAGGCATCGGCCACCCGGGTGGTACCCACATCAATCACCACCGCGCCCTCCTTGACCATGTCTTCAGTCACAAAACCGGGGCTGCCCAAAGCGGCTATCAGGATATCGGCCTCACGGGCCAATTCTTTGATGTTGGGGGTGGCGCTGTGGCACACGGTCACTGTGCAGTTGCCCGGATAGGCTTTCTGGACAAGCAGCGTAGCCAGGGGTTTGCCCACAATGTTGCTCCGTCCCAGCACTACGCAGTGTTTTCCACGGGTTTCAATGCCACAACGCTCAAGCAGCATGAGAACGCCCGATGGCGTGGCGGGCCGGAAACAAGGCAAGCCGATGGACATGCGCCCCACATTGACGGGATGAAAGCCATCAACGTCCTTGCGGTAGTCAATCGACTCTATAACAGATTGCTCGTCAATGTGCCGCGGCAAGGGCATCTGCACAATGAATCCGTCCACATTGTCGTCCTCGTTGAGGGCATGGATTTGGGCTATCAGTTCTTCTTGAGTGACATCTTCGGCCAAGCGAATAAGCGACGACTGAAAACCACATTGCTCGCACGCCTTGGTTTTCGAGGCCATATAGCTCTCGCTGCCGCCGTCATGCCCCACCAGAAGGCCCACCAAATTTGGGCGCCTGTGACCTGCTGCGACCATCGCTTCGACCTTGGCCGCTATCTGCTCACGTATCTCGGCTGCTATTTTTTTCCCGTCGATAATTTGCATAATATTGTCTTATAGCTTCTATCATGCAAATATAATGATAATCTTTGAATACATGCCCCGCTGCAGACGTTTTTTACTCTTAAAAATTGGTAAATGCAGGCACTCGGCAGAGCACACACTCTTCCACCCGAAAACAAGGAGTGGTCTTCATGAATTTCACTGCGTTACCAGCGAGGCAAAGCGATGATTGCTCCACACCACCCAGTTGCCATCATCATCGGTGCTGATGGTCATCACCCCCAGGTTGTCCACATTCTCCATCATGGCACGAGTGCGGTCAAGTCCCATTGCCATGCAAGCTGTGGACCATGCGTCGGCTGTCATGCAGTCGGGAGCCACAACAGTAACACTAAGTAAATTGCTCACCTGGCTGCGTCCTGTCAAGGGGTCGATGATGTGCGACACTCGCTCACCGGCGGGACGGTCACGAAACTTGCGATAGTTGCCGCTCGTGGCCACCGCTAAGCTGTCCACTGTCAGCACCACGGCACTGGTGTGAACCACACTGTCGGCTTGCGAAACCGGCAAGTCCACCGACACATGCCACGGCACCCCTTGCTGATTCACGCCTCGTGCCAGGACTTCGCCGCCAATTTCCACCAGATAATTCTTCACACCATTGCGCTCCAACATCCGCCCTACCTCATCCACAGCAAGCCCCTTGGCAATGCTGCTGAAATCGAACTGCATGCGCGGGTCATCCTTGGTCAGCACGCCATCGGCCAACCGCGTCCGCTTCATGCCCACATAGGGCAGTATGCTGTCGATTTTGGCCTGAGTTGGCTCTGCGCCACGGTCATGACCGAAGCCCCATGCCTCCACCAGGGGCAGCACGGTGGGGTCGTAAGAGCCGCCACTGAGCCAATATATTGTCCAAGAGCAACTGTAAAGGCGGGTGAACAGGCTGTCGGGCTGTGAAGTGTCGTTGCGGTTGATGCGCGACACCAGCGACTGCTCATTGTAGACCGAGGCGCTGGCATCCACACACGCCAGCACAGCCTGAATAGAATCGGCAAGTTGATGCTGGCTTAAATAGGTGATATGATAACCCGTGGTCCATACCACACCTTCCTCGGTGTGATAGACCGCACGCTCGCGATGGCGGCTCACAAAAAGCATTATCAGCCCCACGGCAAGCGCACCCAGCACAGCCCAATAACGGCGCGAACGAAAAACAGTTCCTTCCTTCATGCGACAAAATTAGTGCAAGTTGAGGGCAGAACAAAATGAAAAACGCAGTTTTTTATTTTTTATGCCTCGACGAAGCCTAATTCATGCAAAAAAAGTGATATTTTTTTCGAAATAGAAAAAAAATGTGTAGTTTTGAAAACTCAATTACAATCGTCACTCAATCTATGAAGACACCTACTATCAAATGCCTAATGCTGTGCTTGACGTTTTTGCTGGCGTCCTTGCCGGCACACGCACAATTCCGACTGGGCGTCAAGGCGGGACTGGCTATCAACCATTTGAAGTTCGACCGCAACATCATCAAAAACGACAACCGCGCAGGATTCACCGCCGGTGTCACTGCCGAGTTCAACCTGCCACTGGGCTTTGGTTTTGACGCGGCGGTGATGTACACTCATCGCAACAATGTGCTGAGTGGCTCCACCGACACATACAAACGTGATTACATTGAAATTCCCGTCCACTTGAAATACAAACTGAGCATTGTTGGCTTGAACAATGTGCTCACGCCCATGGCATTTGCCGGACCGAACTTTGCCTTTCTGGCTCACGAATCACGCCAGGAACGATGGGACAACCGCTCGACAGTGACGTCATTAGACTTGGGCTTCGGAGTGGAGTTGCTGCGACATCTCCAACTCTCGGCGTGCTACAGCATGGGGCTGAGCCGCGCACTCAAGCAGGTGGGTATGTCGAGCAACGGAGAAGAAATTGACGGTCGCGACCGCACGTGGACAATCGCAGCAGCCTATTTCTTCTGAACAACACGCGACATAAAATAACGCAAACCGCTTTGCCGGAAGCGGTTTTTACACTATCTTTGCACAAGATTTCCATTCGAGAATTATGATGATGAAGAAAATATCTCTCTTGCTGGCCACAGCCATCGTGGCCGTGGCCGTTCAAGCACAAACCACAACTCGCTGGGGTGTGACAGCCGGAATAGGTTATAACGAATTGCACTTCAAACAGTCCGACATCATGAAGGTGGACCGGGGATTTGGACCCATCGCGGGTTTGACTGGAGAAATGTTGATTCCGGGAGTAGGTTTTTCAGTCGATGCCTCGTTGCTTTACGCCATGCGCACCAGCAAGCTGCATTTGGGCGAGAAAACCATCTGGGTCTCGCAGGGCTATGGCAATGAGATGTGCCAAATACACTATTTGGACATCCCTCTCACACTGCGCTTCAAATATCACAATCTCAATGGTGTGGAAAACACCATCATGCCCATGGTCTTTGCCGGCCCCACTTTCTGCTTTGTGGTGGGTAAAAATTTGGCTTCGGCCATGAGCTACAAGCCTGTCAGTGTCACGCTACGGGCTGGCCTGGGATGTGAATTGTTCAATCACCTGCAAATTGCGGCAGCCTACAACTTCAGTGTGGGAGAAAACGCAAAAACCAAACTCCTTGACGAGAACAGCGCAAAGAACCGCTGCTGGACTTTAACCGCCACTTACTTTTTTTAAATAATTAACACTTGTGTTAATCTACATTAAAACCACAACAATTTTGTTGTAGTTTTAAAATGTTTTGTATTTTTGCAAAGTAATAACACTCTAACTGAAGTTGATTCAATGTGTGGGGGAGTGCATCGGGAGATGCGTGCCCCCTTTTTATGTCCTGATTATCTGAAAAACAACATCCCATCGGCCACTGAACGGGCTGCTTCTTCACCCATTGAGATTTCCACCAATTTCAATGCAAAGTCAACGGCTGAGGCAGGGCCGTTTCCGGTCACCACATTGGCATCAACAGCCACACGGCTGGCACCCCATTTCACGCCGCTCACGCCTTTTTCCATACCGGGATAGCAAACAGCATTACGGCCGGTGATGATTCCCAACGGCGCAAGGACAATAGCCGGCGACGCACAAATAGCTGCCACATGGCCACCTTTGTTGTTGTGATTCCATAATTCGGCACGCAATCCCTGATGGGCGGCCAGATTGGTTGCTCCTGGCATTCCGCCGGGCAGCACCAGCCAGTCGGCATCCGAATAATTGATGTCGGCAAAGTTGTAATCGGCCACCACTGGCACGCCATGCGCGCCCTTCACCTCTCGACCGGCAGCAATCGACACCGTAACCACCGGCATTCCGGCACGACGCATCACGTCCACCGTGGTCAGCGCCTCGATTTCCTCAAAGCCATCGGCAAAAAAAACATACGAATTTTTCATAGTCCAATCTCCTTTCTATTCATTACATGAAACTTTGTTTGCTAAGATAGCAATTATTTTTTATTTCTGAAAAAAATATATCATTTCGATTTGGTAATTAACAATTATTTTGTACCTTTGCACCGCTTTTCAATAACAAGAAGGGCGCTTAGCTCAGCTGGTTCAGAGCACCTGCCTTACAAGCAGGGGGTCGGCGGTTCGAATCCGTCAGCGCCCACGAAATGACAACCGCGGTCATCGAGTGATGGCCGCGGTTGTTGTTTTATCGTGTTGGTGCACAAGATGGTGCCGCTTTCACGCAAAGAACATCACCAGTAGCTGAGCTGTTATAACACGCAAAAACATCGTGAGCGGGTACACCGTGGAGTAAGCCACGGCAGGAGCGTCGTTACCGGCTGTCTTGTTGGCGTAGGCCAGCGCGGGCGGGTCGGTCGTGGAACCGGCCACCAGCCCCATGAGCGTGCAGTAATTCATGCCAAACTTGCCACGGGCCAACATCACCACAATGGCCAATGGAACAAATGTGATAACGAATCCATAAAGAACCCACAACGCACCGTTGCTGCTGAAAACCGTTGCAGCGAAATTGCCACCGGCAGCGATGCCCACCGATGCCAAAAACAAACAGATGCCCAACTCGCGCAGCAGCAAGTTGGCACTGCTGCTGGTGTATGTGACAAGCTTCACCTTGTAGCCGTAACGGCCCATCAAAATGGCCACCACCAATGGCCCGCCGGCCAGACCCAACTTCATGGGCACAGTCATTCCCGGGAACATGAGGGGGATGGACCCTACTAAAATACCCATGAAAATGCCTATGAACATGGTGAACAAATTCGGCTCGTCAAGACGCCGCAGCGAATTGCCCATTTTCTCGGCCAAATGGTTGATGTCGTCGATGTTTCCCACCACTGTGATGCGGTCACCCACTTGCAGCGCCAGATTGGGACTGGCCACCAGGTCCACACCGGCACGGTTCACACGCGTGGCATTGAGTTGATAGCCCAGGTGCAGACGCAATGAACCCAACTTGCGGCCGGTGTACTTGCTGTTGGTCACAACAATACGCCGCGACACCACTGGTGCGGGGTCGTGCTTCCAGTCCATTTCCACCTGCGGACCAATGAAGGCATCGAACACCTCCTCGTCCTGCACACTCATCACAATGAGCAGCAGGTCGCCCTCGCGAAGCTCTGTGGCGCTACGCGGTATCACCACCGACCCATCTTCGCGCTTGATACGAGATATGACAAAATTCCGGTCGATGATGCCTTGCAGGCGCTTGATGGTGATGTTATAAATGAGTTTATTGGTCACCCGATAAGTCACCACATGGGGCTTGAGCAAACTGTTGGCGTTGTCGTCGTCGATTTCTTGCGCTTCGCGGACAATGCTGATTTTAAAAATGGCTTTCACCAAAATCATCGACAGAATGATACCCACCACGCCCAAGGGATAGGCAGCAGCATAACCCATCGACATCGATTCGTTGAGCGCCGTGGCGCTGGCACCACGGGTCTCGATGAGCGTCTGCTGTGCGGCACCTAACCCAGGGGTGTTGGTCACCGCCCCCGACAGGATACCCACCAAATCGGTCATCGTGACATTACCCGCCCCAAAGTAGATGGAAAGCGCCACCGCAAGATTGAGCACGATGATGAGAATGGCCAGGCCATTGAGCAACAAACCGCCCTCCTTGAACGACGAGAAAAAGCTGGGACCCACTTGCAAACCGATGGAAAAAATGAACAAAATAAGTCCGAATTCCTGTATGAATTTAAGAATGGAAGGGTCCACAGCCAGCCCCAAATGGCCTGCAAGGATGCCCGCAAAAAGAACAAATGTGGCACCAAGTGAAATTCCAAAAAATTTCACCTTGCCCAATATTACCCCGATGGCAATCACCAAGGAATAGATGAATATGGCATGAGCAATGCCGGAACCTGTGATAAGTTCATTTAACCAAGTCATTTCAAATCGTAGATAAAAATTAGTATAGGCCGTTGTCAATAATATCGAGAATATCAAGCGGTTTATGAACAATTGCACCGGCCTGATACTCCACCAATTCTTTCTCCGAGCGGAAGCCCCAAGTCACACCCACCGAATCGAGGCAAGCACGACGGGCTGTTTCCATGTCCACGCCCGAGTCGCCCACATAGAGCGTGGCGGGCTTGGCGACGCGTGCTTTCGCCAAAATAGAAAACACAATCGACGGGTCGGGCTTGACATTGACACCCTCTTTCTGGCCTTCGACGGCCACAAAGTCGACATCTCCAAAAAAATGCCCGATTATTCGGTCCACAGCGGCCTGATATTTGTTCGAAGCCACCGCCATTCTCACATTCTTGTCGCGCAAGTCCATCAGCAATTCGGGGATTCCCGCATAGGGCTTGGTATAATCGGTGTTGTGCTCGTCGTAGTATTCGGTGAAATCGCGCAACAGCATATCCACCGTGTCGGAGTCGCGCTCGTCCTCAGGCAGAACGCGTGTGATGAGACGCCGCACGCCGTTACCCACAAAAAACCGATAGGAAGCCATACTGTGGGTGGCAAAACCGTTTTTCTCAAGGGCGTAATTGGCGGCATGGCCCAAATCCTCAATCGTGTTGAGCAGCGTGCCGTCAAGGTCAAATATCACTAAATCTTTCTTCATAATTGTCAATTGTATCTAAGGCGTTTCAGAACGGATATCCCACCGAGAAGTGGAATTGGAAATCGCGGCTGAACTTGGGATGAATCAATGGCCAATGCTCCTCGCCCGACGCCGGATTGTGGGCTTTCATGCCCATGTCGAAACGCAGCAGGAAGTAGGTGAAGTCAAGTCGTACACCCAAGCCATAGGAACCAGCGAGTTGCTCGTAGAATTTATTGAACTTGAACACACCGCCTGGCTGGTCTTCATAACTGCGGATTGTCCATATATTGCCCACATCGACAAAAGCAGCCATCTCAATCACCCAGAACACTTTGGCACGGAACTCCATGCTGGCATCGAACCGGATGTCGCCACACTGATAGATGAACGACTGCTGCCGGTTTTGCGCGTCAAAACTTCCCGGTCCCAGCGTGCGAACGCCCCAGCCTCGCACGCCATTGGCACCGCCGGCGTAGAAACGCTTCTCGAACGGCAACACCGTGGAGTTGCCATAAGGTACTGCCACACCGGCGCCCACGCGGAATGCCACCGATGTGCGCTGGTCAAAGATATGAGTAAAGGAAAAATCTCCCTCAGCTTTCACATACTGCGCATAGCGGATGCCGAACACTTTATAGGAATCGTCTTTCTCGCGGTTTTGGCCAGTGATTCGTGAGATGCCATAGAGCAAGTTGCCGGCCATTTCGGCAGCCGCACGCACCGTGTACACATTCTGTTGGAACGAAGGATTGAGCGACGACACCTGCCGTTTGTTGGTTCGATACAGGTTGTAGCCCATGCGCATGATAAAGTGGTTCTCGTAGGAGTAGCGCAACAGTGGATTGGAGATACTGTCGAGGAAATTGGCACGGCTGCGTGGCAAATACACATAATTCAGGTCGATGAGGTTAAACGTGTGTCGCATGCGCTGACGGTGCTCACTCCAGATGTATCGCCATGCGGCGCCGGCAATAATGCGGGTGTACTCGGGCCGCTTCTGATAATTAAAACTCGTGGCCAGCTCGGTCGAGGCCAAGATTTTCTTCTTGAAGTCTTTTTTCAAGAAAGGGAACTTGAATTTGGGGTAAGTGATGCCCACTTCGGCCGAATACTCGCTGTAATTGTTGTTAATCAGTCCTTTCAAGTTACCCGACAGGCTCTCGTACGACATACGGAACTTGGTGTTGAGCGCTTCACTGCCACGCAGCAAATTGCGGTGTTGGTAGTCAAGCCCCACTCCGAAGCCAAGGTCACCCTCGCTGTTGGTTCCCTCAAGCGACACACTGACCGTTTGCGACTTGTCGCGCTGCATGAGCACATAGGCGTCGACCCACAACTTGCCGTCAAACTCTCCCACAGGCCTCACGTCGATATTTACGAACTTGAGGATTCCCAACCTGGCCAGTGCGCGATAAGTGCGGTTCACATTCTGCACGCTGTAGAGTGTGCCGGGCTCGATATAATTGCACTCTTCAATGACTGTTCGGCGGATATAACGGTCAGGACCATAGAAAACCAGCAGGTTGTTCACAACTACGGTATCCTGCCCGAAATAGCCACCGTGCATGGCCACAGGGTCATAATCGGTGACGTAGGCCACCTGACGCACATAAAATGGCATGTGTCGGGTGTAGTACGGCATCCGGTCACTATGATATGGTGCCATGGAATTGAGAGTCAGGTCCACAGCTCGCGAGCCGGCTGCCGTGTCGGCGGTAAAAGTGATATAGTCCTTGTTGAACGCATAATAGCCTTCGTTGCGCAATTGGTCGGTAATCGCCTGGCGCCAGCTGTCGAGTTTGTTATGATCGAGAAGCGCCCCCACCTGCACAGGGAATGCGGTGGTGTCGGCCAGAATGATGCGCCGCAGCGTGTCGTCGGGGATATTGTAGGTAATAGAGCGGATGGTGTAAGGCTCGTTGAGGGTCACATGATAGTTCACCTGTGCCTTGCGTTTGACAGAATCGGCCTTCACATCATACCGCACCTCGTTTTTCATGAAACCGCGGTTGTTCAAAGCAATGTGCAACTGATTGGCACTGGCCACCGTCAGCGCCGAATCGTAAATCACCGGCGGTGTGCCCACTCGTCGAATCCATCGATTGAACCAGTTCGACGAGTCGCGCCCGCTCATGTTGTAGATGGCTAATTGTAATTTGATGCCACCCAGCACGCGGTGATTCTCGGTCTGTCGCAGATAATTATAGAGGTCTTTTGTGTTGACCTGTTTTGAGGGGTCTTTCACGTCAATGCGCACGCGGTCGAGCAGCAATTTGCCTTGTGGCACATGCTTGGTCGATGCACACGAAGTCATCATTGCCAGCAGCGCAGCCGCGGCAATGATGACCGGTAAGACCAAGCGATGTGTCGACCGCATGGATGACTAAATGTTAGCGACGCTCTTGGAACACCAACTGGTTCTGCTCAACCACCGTGTTGAAATCGGCTGCACGGCGCACCAGTTTCAGGTTCACATAGGGGTCCTCGTTCACTTTCACATTGAAGAGGCTGCCATAGCCATTGGCCAGCGCTGAGCGCAGATAGTCGATGGCTTGCGCCTCGTCACCAATATCGCTGAGCAGTGCCGAAGCATAATAATAGCTCTCACCGCCGGGCATCACGCCCTTGTCGATGATGGTTTTGGCCCAAGCGCGGGCATCCTCGTCGCGACCCAACTCATGCATGGCGAAGCCACGAAGATTATGCATCGCGTCGTCGTTGCGAAGCAAAATTTCCTGGAAATCGGCAGCGGCCATGGTGGCATCTTTCAAGCGATACTTGTAGAGCCAGCCACGCAGCAAACGGGCTTCGGCGGCATCGGGATGTGCAGCCACCGCGGCATCGAGCTGAGCCAGCGCCTCACGGTCCTTCTTCTGGGCGATGAGCACTTGTGCGCGGGCCAGCATCGTGGGCAGGTATTGTCCGTCAATCTTGGCAGCGTCGCCCAGTACCAGCAGTGCATTCTCATAATTATTGCCACGACCACGGAAACGCTCGGCGGCAGCCTTGACAAGATAGTAATCAGGGTCGGACAGCTCCATGGCAATGGCTTTGTTGATATTGGCCAAAGCGTCGTCGTACTGCATCAGCTCCATCTGGCAACGGGCAGCGTTGTAGTAGATGGTGTGATAGTCGTATAGGTCATAGTCGATAATCGACTTCAGGTCCTTCAGGGCTTGGCCATAGTGGAAATGCTTCATGGCGATAGACGAGCGCACATAGTAGAACATGCCCACACGGGGAGCTTTGTCGATGCTGTTGGCCAAAGCCGACATCACGGCGTCATAGTTTTTGTCGCTCATGGCCACAAGCGATGACAGAGCCTGGCCATTATCGTCACTGATAGCCATAGCCGAAATGAGGTCTTGCGCTGCCGGCACATACTGCTCCATGCGGGTGAGCACATCGGCACGGTTCAAATACACCTGAGGCTCGGCCGAGAAGAGATTCACTGCCTTGTCGGCCTGAGCGGCGGCCTGCTCATAGTTGCCACGGGCCACCTCCACGCGCGCCAGTCCATACATGGCGTTATAGTCAAGCGGCTGATTACGAAGCACTGCCTTGAAATAGGTCTCGGCATTGTCGGGGTCACCGCTGTTGAGATAAGCTTTTGCCATCGGCTCATTGACGGCCGGTGACGAGGGATTAAGCCCGTTGGCAGTCTTCAAATCATTGATTTCCTGCGCATAGTCGCCCTTGATGTCATAAAGACGCGCACGCAGCAGCATGGTCTCGAACCGAAGGTCGTTGTCTTTGGCCGGTATGAGCGTGAGAATGGTGTTCACGTCGGCCAGTGCCTCATCGATTTGACCATTGTAGTAGTATTGGTTGGCGCGGGCAAACATCGTGTTGTAGTCGTTGGGATTCTCAGCAAGGTGCTTGTTATAGACACGCATCACGGCTTCGGTGATTTTATCGCGCACTCGCTGATCGTCGTCCTGCGTTTGCGCAGTAGCGGTCAGTGTCCCCAGGGCCACAACCAGCGCAAGCATGATGTACTTTGTCTTCATCATAGTGTGGTGTTTTAATGTTGTGTTTTATCGATTGTGTTAATTGTTTTTTTGATTTGAGCCAGACGGGTCAGCAAACCGTCGAGCAAGTCAAGGCGCAGCATGTTGGCTCCATCGCTTTTTGCCACTGCCGGATTTTGATGGGTTTCAAGAAACAGTCCGTCGGCACCGACGGCCACGGCAGCCCGCGCCAGGGTCTCGATAAGCTCGGGGCGACCACCGGTCACGCCGCCGGCCTGGTTAGGCTGCTGCAATGAATGGGTGATGTCAACAATCACCGGCGCATACTCCTGCATGGTCTTGATGCCACGGAAATCCACCACCAGGTCTTGATAGCCGAAGGTGGTGCCGCGCTCGGTAATGGCCACGTCGGCATTTCCGGCATCGCGCACTTTCTGCACGGCGAATTTCATCGATTCGGGTGACAGGAACTGGCCTTTCTTGATGTTGACCATGCGCCCGGTGCGTGCCGCGGCCACCAGCAGGTCGGTCTGCCGGCACAGGAATGCAGGAATTTGCAGCACATCAACATACTGGGCGGCCATATCGGCCTCTTGGGCGGTATGGATGTCGGTCACCACCGGGATGTGGAAGACATCACCCACCTTGCGCAAGATGCGCAGGGCGGCCTCGTCGCCAATGCCAGTGAACGAATCAATGCGCGAGCGGTTGGCCTTACGGTAACTGCCCTTGAACACATAGGGGATTCCAAGACGGCTGGTGACCGCCAAGGCTTTCTCAGCTATGTCCATTGCCATGGCCTCGCCCTCAATCACGCACGGACCGGCCAGCAGGAAGAATTGTTCACTGTTTTTCAGTTTTTGAATCATGAGTATCTACTAAGTTTTTAACTATTCCGTAACTGCCCGATGGCGTGGATTGTGGCACATGCCACCACGGCAGCCGTCTCGGTACGCAGCCGGCTTTCGCCCAGCGACACCGCAGCAAAACCCGCCTCGAAGCATCGCCGCACTTCCTCGGGACTGAAATCTCCCTCGGGGCCAATCAGCACCAGCACATCGCCCACGGGCGGGCACTGGCGCGCCAAGAGTTGTCGTTGCTCACGTGGCAGCTCGGAGTCACAGTAAGCGATAAACTTGTGTTCGGGCAGGGGTTGCTCCAGAAAACGCTGCAATGGGGTCATCTCATCTATTACAGGCAAGGTGGCCTTGAGCGACTGCTTCATGGCCGCCACAGCGATTTTGTTAAGACGCTCGACCTTGAGCTCGGTGCGCTCGCTGTTGTGGCAGCGCAGGGGCACAATGCGGTCAACGCCCATTTCCACGCACTTTTCCACCATCCATTCCATGCGGTCGAGCATCTTGGTGGGAGCCACGGCAAGCACGATCTGCCGCCCCCAGTGCAGGGGTTGCTTAACAGCCTGCTGCACATCGACGGCACACCGCTTGGGGTGTGCCATCGTTATGCGGCAAATGTAGAGTGTGCCACGACCGTCGACCACCTCAATGGTGTCGCCCTCGGCCAGGCGCAACACGCGCACGGCGTGCCGCGACTCATCCTCGGTGAGGGTGAGCGATCCGGCTATGTCGGGACAGTAAAAGCGGTGCATCGACAGACGAGGTTTAAAATATTATTTCTCGATAGGTTTCTGTGCCTCTGGAGCCTTGAAAATGAGCATGAATGCCACAGCCACCACCAGTGCATAGGCGGCAAAGATGTACCACGACGTGCTCCAGCCTTGAATGATGGCGGCGGGCTCGGTCTGCGAGTTCACAAAATGGGTGACGACAGCCTGGGCGCTCAGCGTGCCGATGGTGGCGCCGATGCCGTTGGTCATAATCATGAACAAGCCCTGCGCGCTGCTGCGAATCGACTCATCGGTCTGCTGGTCGACGTAGAGGGCACCCGAGATGTTGAAGAAGTCGAAAGCCACGCCGTAGACAATGCACGAGAGCACAAACAAAATCACACCGGGCATACCGGGATTACCCATTCCGAAAAAGCCGAAACGGAACACCCATGCAAACATGGCGATGAGCATCACGTTTTTGATGCCGAAACGCTTCATGCAGAAGGGAATGAGCAAGATACACAGCGTTTCACTGATTTGTGAGAGTGAAATCAGGGCGTTGGCGTGCTGAGCGGCAAAGGTGTCGGCATATTGCTCCAGACCGCCAAACGCCGTCAGGAACGGGTTGGCAAAGCCATTGGTGATTTGCAGCGACACACCCAGCAGCATCGAAAAGATGAAGAAAGTGGCCATACGGGGATTCTTGAACAGCGTGAAAGCACGCAGCCCGAAGATGTCGATCCACGACTGGCTCTTCTGCTCCTTCGACACCGGGCAGTTGGGAAGGGTAAGCGCATAGGCGGCAAGCACCAGGCTAAGGCCACCCGACACAAAGAATTGCCCGAAAGTATGCTGCAGGCCGGTGAAGTCAACGGTGAGCATGGAGCAGATGAAACCGATGGTGCCAAACACGCGGATGGGCGGGAAGTCTTTCACCGTATCCATGCCGGCTTTGGTCAGAGCATTGAATGCCACCGAGTTGGCCAAGCCAATGGTGGGCATGAAGAAGGCCACACTGATGGTGTAGAGGGTGAACAGCGGAGCAAACTGCACGCCATCACCAGCCGTCATGGCATAATAGCCTGCGGCAGCCATAAACACACCTGCTATGGTGTGAGCGAGGCTCAGCACTTTTTGAGCGGGAATCCAGCGGTCGGCAACGATACCCAGCAGTGCAGGCATGAACAACGACACGATGCCCTGCACAGCATAGAACCAGCCAATGTTGTCGGCAAGTCCATGAGTGGCCAGATAGCCGCCCATCGAGGTCAGATACGCTCCCCAGACGGCAAACTCCAGGAAGTTCATCACAATCAGTCTCAACTTCAAGTTCTTCATAATTATTCTTTGTTTAGTTTTGGTATTTAATGTGCAAAGTTACGAATTTCCTGCCGATTATTCGGCACTTTTGGAAGGATTGGTTTTCGACTCAATGATTTTTTGAATCTCGGCGGCACGCTCATATTGCTCACGCTCCACATAACGCTCCAGACGGCGCTGCAACCGGTCCACCGGCAAGTCCTCCAAAGCCAACGTACGCGGCTTGCCGCCATCGGCCGTCTCGTCGGCATCATAGCGGTAACTGGTACGGTCCAGCACCTCGGCCGTGGTAAAAATGGGCGCTCCCGTGCGCAACGCCAGAGCCACGGCATCGCTGGTGCGGGCATCCAGGTCGGTCTCAATGCCGTCCTGGCGCAGATGGAGCGTGCTTGAGAAGATGCCATCGGCAAAATGGTCAATCAGCACCGACTCCAATTCAATCCCGAACGCATGAAACACGCTGGTAAGCAGGTCGTGGGTCAGGGGGCGCGGGGGCACCACGTTCTCAAGCCTCACGGCAATGGACTGCGCCTCGGCCACCCCCACCACAATGGGGATGCGCCGCGACGATTCGGGTTCCTCAAGCAGCAAGGCATAGGCACCGGCAGCCACCTGACTACGGCTAATTCCCACCACATCGAGTTTGATTTTATCGTTATCCATAAGTTTTAATCCGTTTGCAAGTTAATGATTTATCCACCCACTATCACGCCACTTCCATAGCACAAATGCCCTGTGGCATCGTACACCACAGCAAACTGTCCGGGTGCAATGCCCTGCACGTCGGCACTGCTCTCAATCACCCATTCCCGATCCTGCACATGGATGAAGCGTGCCGGCAGCATGAGCGGGGTGTGCCGATTCTTGAACAGGATGTCCACAGGACCGTCGTTGCCGGGCCATGGGTTGCCCGAGATGAAATGCATCTCGTCGAGCCGCAGCGTGCGCCCATATTGACGCTCGGTGTCATATCCGCGTGACACATACACCACATTTTGCGGCACATTTTTCTTCACCACATACCACGGTCCTCCGCTCAATCCGAGACCGCGTCGCTGACCGATGGTGTGGAACCAGTAGCCCTGATGCTCACCCAGCTTGCGACCGGTCTCTATCTCAATAATCGAACCCGGGCGGGTACCCAAGTGACGACGGATAAAGTCGTTATAGTTGATCTGTCCTAAAAAACAGATGCCCTGGCTGTCGCGGCGGTAGGCATTGGGCATGTGCACGGCGGCAGCGATGCGTCGCACCTCTTCTTTGGGCAGGTCACCAATGGGAAACATCAGGTGGGCAAGCTGCTCGCGAGTGATTTGAGCCAAAAAGTCGGTCTGGTCCTTCACTGGGTCGACTGCGGTGGCCAGATATTTCACGCCATCAACCACTGCTGTGGTGGCATAGTGGCCGGTGGCCGTCATATCGAACTCATGGCCCCAGCGCTCCTCGAAATAACCAAACTTGATGATGCGGTTGCACATCATGTCGGGGTTGGGAGTAAGACCGGCCTTGACGGTGCGCAACGCATACTCCATCACATGGTCCCAGTACTCCTGATGCAACGATACAACCTCAAAAGGCAGTCCGTATTTGCGTGCAATGAGCGTACACATCTCAATGTCCTCATCGGCCGCACAATCGCCCTCGTCAATGTCGAGCCCGATGCGGATGTAGAACAAATGCAGGTCAGTGTGCCCCTGCTCCATAAGCCGATGCACAGTCACTGCGCTATCCACGCCGCCCGATATGAGTACCGCAATGCTCATGCCTTCTCCAGTGTTTCGTTATCCTCCTTGTTTTCAATCAAATGGACGCCTATGATATAGTCGAGCGAGATTTTTCCGGGGCCGGCCAGCAGGATGAAGCAAAACACCCCTAAAAACATCACAGGATATCCGGGCTGGAAACTGAACAACGTCACGGCACCACTCGTCGATGATGAAAGCAGCAATTCCTCGGCAATGCACATGATAATCATGGGCGGCAACACCGCCAATCGGGTGAGAAGGCCCAAGATGATGAATGTGGCGCAAAGCAGCTCCACCACCAGCAACATCGACATCGAGCCCTCGGGAGAAAGTCCCAAAAATCCCTGGAATGTGGGCACTATCTCATCAAAGTGCAGCATCTGGCGGATGCACAGTTGCAGAAACATCACTCCAGTGAACAGGCGCAGGAACAGGCGCGAAAGGTTGCTGTAGGTGTGACCGGCGCTGTAAAAGAACAATTTTTTCAGAAGATTATTTGCTCTCATGTTATATCCGTTTTTGACAGAATCACTCAAATGCTTGCTTAATGACTTCGACTGTCACATTCTTGTTCAGAATCTTATGCTCTGCATCAATCACAAAGCACGATGGAATCAGACGCACATCAATTTCTTCGTCCAGACGCTCGTTATAGCCGTTCACCCAATTGCCGGGCAGCGACTGCGCCACATCGGTCCAGCGACCTTCGCACTTGTCGACCAAAATATTCACCACAGTCAGGTTGCCGGCCTCAATCAGGGCGTTCACTTGCACGTCGGTGCTCAAGCGCAATCTGTCAATCGACGAATCAGAACCATTGTCGGTAAGAAACACAACAGTCACCATTGCCGGCAGATCGCTCAGACGTTTTTTGTCGCCATTAGCGTCGGTAAACTCAAAATTAAGCACTGCGTTGGTCTGGGTGCGCTCGATGCGTTTCACTTGCTCACGATAATGCTCGCGAACATTCTTCTTCAGGCGTGACGCACCAGCCATAAAACGGGCCACTTCCAGATAGACCTCATCACTCCAGTACTCGGCCTGCGGTCCATAAAGCGACCGCTCCACCACACGCCCCACCTTCTCAAGATTGGCCGTATTGGTCTGCGCCTTGAACATGAAATCGCGCATGGTACTCATCACAATGTTTCGGTGTGCGTATTTAAAGAAATCCACAAAATCGCGGAACGCTCCCTCAAAAGCGGCTTCATCGGCTATGGGGCGGCTGATGTTGTAGTTGTCCCAAAAATGCGTGATAATGTAGTTGCACCGGCTCTCCAGCGTGGCGCAAGTGTCGGGAGCCTGAGGATAGGGAAACAACGTTGACGGCGCCGTTGTATCTTGCGCGCGCAGCGACGTTGCACTCATCCATATCAGGCTCACTATCAGTAAAATCCTATTTTTCAACATGCTGTTTTTACACATTTGTCCATTTTAACTTGTAAAAATAGTGCAAAACCCCCGACTACACAAAGCCCGCACACGTTTTTTAAGCCTTTTTAAGAGAGAAAACAAGGCATTGCCGAATTTTAGCATGACAAATGACAACGAGCCGCGGCGTGAATCATCTTCACACGCCACGGCTCGATAGTCAGCTCTAACGTCGCCGGCAAGAACGTGCCGGCAGTTACTTGGCAAATGGCTTGATGGCGTCGCGCCACACGAGGTAGGCCTTGCCCATAAGGTGCAATCCGTCGTTGGTGTACTCGACACGCAGGCGTCCCTGCCCGTCGACAAACAAGGGGTACAAATCTATCCATGTCACCCCTTGGCGACGAGCCACTTGTTCAAGGGCTCTATTGCCCTCCACCACCACATGTTCGCGGCCTCGCAGCAATTTCCACTCACGCACCTCGTTGTTAAACGGAAGCATCGACTGCAAGTAAATCTTGGTGCGCGGCGAGCGGGTCTTGATGAGCACAATGAGGCGCTCCATGGCGCGGGCGATGCTATCGCCGCTCACATCATGCGAGATATCATTCACGCCACCCAGGATGAAGATTTTCTTGGGTTTTCCCCTCAAGATAGGCTCCAAGCGGTCAATATAGCCCTGCACAATGTCGCCCACAATGCCACGGTTCTTCACATGGCGGTTATTGAGCAACTCGTTCCATTCGGCGCCATCGGTGAGGCTGTTACCCAGCATCACGATGTCCTTCTTACCGATGGGCAGCTCGTCGAAGAGCGTTGCCCGCCGGCCATAGTACGGGTCGGTGTTGGCTTGCGCCCACCCTATCAAAGCCATCACAACGGCGAGGGCTGAGAGTAAGAAACGTCGGTTCATGGCAAACATGGTTTTAGTGCTGGCTTCGATAGGCATCGATGGCACGCTTTACCTGCCCGTGAAGCAGGAGCAGGCGCTTGGCCTCATCGTAGGGCAGCCCCAACTCATCAACGAGCATTCGGGTGCCGCGGTCCACGAGTTTCTGGTTAGTGAGCTGCATATTCACCATTTTGTTGCCCTTGACACGTCCCATCTGAATCATCACGCTGGTGGAAATCATGTTGCAGATGAGTTTTTGGCCTGTACCGCTCTTCATGCGCGAACTGCCTGTGACGTATTCAGGCCCCACAATCATCTCGATGGGGATTTCGGCCACCTCGCTCACCGGCGCATCGGGGTTGCTGGTGATGGCAGCGGTGAGGCAGCCATGCTCGCGGGCATCGCGCAACGCACCTATCACATAGGGCGTGGTGCCCGAAGCGGCGATGCCAATCACGGTGTCCTTTTCGTTTACGTCGTACTGCTGCAAGTCTTTCCACCCCTGGGCGGTGTCGTCCTCGGCGTTCTCCACAGCGTTGCGCAGGGCATAGTCACCACCGGCAATGATACCGATTATCCACCCCGGCTCCATGCCGAAAGTGGGTGGTATCTCGCTGGCATCGAGCACGCCAAGACGCCCGCTGGTGCCTGCCCCCATATAGAAGATGCGTCCACCGCGGCGCATGCGCTCCACAATGCCGGTCACCAATTTTTCTATCTGCGGGATGGCACGCTGCACGGCATCGGCCACCTTGTGGTCCTCCTGATTCATCTCGGTGAGCAGTTCATGCACCGATTTTTTCTCCAAGTCATTATATAGCGAGGATTGCTCGCTGATTTTCACAAAAGCCATATTTCTGTTGGTTAAAAGTGCATGGGAGCGGCTCACAGCCTCGCTCCTGCACTTGATGTGTTAATTTGCGTGATACTTGACCAGGCCCTCCATTGGGTTCTGGATAATGTTGCCGATGGTAATACCCCGGGCAGCAGCGGCCTCTTGAAGCACAGCCTTCTGATAGAGCGCTATCGAGCCCACAAAGTTACAGGGAAGATTTTTGTAGCCCTCATAGCTCTCAACATTGCGCACAAAGAATGCCGTGAAAGCACGGAACACCAGGTCGTGGATGGACGGTTCCTCGATGTTGCGCTGCAAGAAAGGCGCAAACTGGGCCAGATAGCGGTTGGCTGCCGGCTGGCGATAGACAGCGCTGATGATTTGAGTGCGGTCGGTGTTGTACTCTTTCAGAAATTTCTGGCACAGATGCTCGGGAAGCTGCTTTTTGAGCACATCACCCACCAGCAACTTGCCCAGTACAGCGCCGCTGCCTTCGTCGCCCAGGATGTAACCAAGCGGAGATACGTTGTCGACCACGCGTTCACCGTCGTAGTAGCAAGAGTTACTGCCGGTGCCCAAAATGCAGGCGATACCCGGCTTGTGGCCGCACAATGCTCGGGCGGCAGCCAGCAGGTCACTTTCCACCTCAATGCGTGTGGCGGTAGGCATATTGGCTTTCAGCGCATTCACCACGTTCCCCTTGATTTCATCGCTGATAATTCCCGCACCGTAATAGAAAATCTCGTCCACTTTGTAGGCCATGATGTGCGGCATCAACTCATCGTGGATGCGCGTAGTCATTTCCTCCTGGGTGAGCATGAGTGCGTTCATGCCGGTGGTGAAAATCTGAGCCACCTTCTCGTTTCCGTTGAGCAGACACCAATCAATCTTGGTCGATCCGCAGTCAGCAATTAGAATCATAGTCTATTGTTTTTATGTGATTATTGTTTATTCAACTGATTATATTTTGATGTATATTTTCTTCTTGTATAAGAAATAGCCAGGCACCCAGCAAATGAGCACAAACAGCACCGCATAGAGCGCCGAAGCGGCCTCGGGGCTGGTGGTCACGGCTTGGCAGCCGTCATAAATAAGGTTGTGAATGGTGATGGGGTTGCCCTCGCCATCCATTCCGAAGCGCACCGTGCCAAAGATGATGGCCAGGATAGAACCCAGCAAATAGCAGAACAGCGGGTTCACACCGAAAGACTGGAAGAAACGGCACCAGCGGTTATGTCCCTTCACGTCGATGGCATAGATGAGCATCGCCAAGATGCAAGAAGCCATGCCACAGGTAATGAGCACATAGGTCGATGTCCATGCCTTTTTGCAGCACGGAATGCCATACTGCAGCAGCCAGCCCACCAGCAGCATCACACTGCCCCAAACGGCAATCTGGACGATGCGTTCGCGGTTGTCGCGGATGTCAATCAGGCACTTGCCCACCATGAAGCCTATCAGCGCATGGGCAATGCACGGCAGGGTGCTCAAGATGCCCTCGGGGTCAAGCGCCAAGCGCTCTCCGAAAGCGTGCTCGTGATACATGTGGTCCTCGCCCAGCACTGCCATGTCGATGCGCGAAATGATGTTGTCGAGCGAGAAGTCATAGCCGTTGCCCACTCCCAAAATAATGGCGTAGGCCACCAGAATGAGACCGATAATCCACGGAATGAACTTGGCGCGGAACATCACGGCGATGAGCGAGCCAAAGAAATAGACCAACGCCAAGCGCTGGAAAACGCCCAAAATACGCAGATGCCCGAACATATCAGCCCAGAACGAAGACTCGGGGTTATAGAGGCCGCGCAGCCACATTCCGAACCACTGAATCACCCAGCCCACAAGGAACAGCACCACTGTGCGGCGCACTATCTTGAGCATGAGCGAACCACTCATCGAGAAATTGAATTTACGCAGGGAGAAATACATCGACACGCCCATCACAAACATGAAGAACGGGAACACCAAGTCGGTGGGAGTCAGCCCAATCCATTCGGCATGGCCCAGCGGTGTATAGAGATGGCTCCACGTGCCCGGGTTATTCACCAGCAGCATTCCCGCAATGGTGATACCACGCAAAATATCAACGGCAAGCAGCCGCTTGGAGTTATTCGTTTTGGTTACAGCTTTGACTTTCGCTTTTTCTTTTGCCATAATGATTATTATTGTTAATTATCCACGGTTGTACATTCGTCAATAAGATAGATGAGCGATTGATAGGGGATGCCGCTGTGAGTGGTTAGACCTATCTCGCAGGTGCGGCTATTGGAGAAGCCGCGATGGCATCCGGCACGCTCCACGGCACGGCGCAGATGCCGCAATGCGTATGCATTGACCTCGGGACGCGAAAAACCTTTGTCGCCGGCAAATCCGCAGCACCCCACCCCCTCGGGCAGCACCACTTGGCTCGAACAGCGGCGCGCCAGCGACAACAACTTGCCGTCGATGCCCATCAGGCGGGTGGAGCATGTGAGGTGCAGAGCCACAGGCTCGTCGGTCTGGTGGAAATGGAGGTCTTGCGCCACAAAATCGTGGACAAACTCCATGAGTTCAAGGGGCTTGACCTGCGTCATGTGCTGACGCATACGATGCAGGCAGGGACTCTGGTCGCACACCACAGGGTAACGGCCTCCGTCGCTTGCAGCAAGCAGGGCGGACTCCAATTCGGAGATTTTCTTCGACGCCACATCGGGCAGCCCCTTGCTGTCCCAAATCATACCGCAGCACAGGCTGTTCATCTTGTCGGGGAAAATGACTTCCCATCCGGCCTTGCGCAGGAACGCCACCACCTCGTCCACCAAGTCGATGCGAGGTCCGCGGGAACCACGGCCCATAGTCTGGTTGAGGCAACTTGGAAAATACACCACACGCTTCTCACCTGTGGCGGGCGCCACGGCATGCATGCGGTGGGCCTTGGGCAACGACGGGGTCCATAGCGGTGCGCCCATGCGGTGCATCGCGCGGCCCATCGTGCTCACACCGCCATCGCCCAGCACCGCATGGGCGGCGTCGGCCAAATAGAGCAACCCCTTCACGCCAGCCTTCATGCCAGCAAAATGGCGAGCGGCAAATTCACCCACATCATGGGCCATGGTGCCCTCACCGCGCTTGGCAGCACGCAGATGATGCGTCATCTCGCCCACATTGATTTTCATAGGGCATGAAGTGGCGCACAAGCCATCGGCAGCACACGTCTGCTCACCATAGTAGCGGTATTGTTTTTCCAGTCGTTGCAAGCGCGCCGGGTCTTCTCCGGTGGCACGAAGACGAGCTATTTCTCGCTGAACGATGATGCGCTGGCGGCTTGACAAGGTGAGGCCATAGCTCAGGCAGTTCACCTCACAGAAACCGCACTCGATGCACTTGTTCACCTCGTCGTCGGTGAGTGGCATGGGCTTGATGCTCTTCACAAAGCAGTCGGGGTCGTCATTGAATATCACCCCGGGGTTCAGAATGCCGTCGGGGTCGAAAATCCGTTTCACTTCGCGCATCACCTCATAAGCGGCTTCGCCCCACTCTTTCTTGACAAACGGGGCCATGTTGCGCCCTGTGCCATGCTCGGCCTTGAGCGAACCGTCGTATTTATCGACCACAAGTTTCACCACCTCGTCCATCAAGTGGCGGTACTTGGCCACATCGGCCTCGGTCTCGAACGACTGGGCAATGATGAAGTGATAGTTGCCTTCAAGGGCATGACCATAGATGCAACTGTCCTCGTAACCATGCTCAATGAGCATATTGGCCAGGTCGACAGTGGCATCGGGCAAATCCTCGATGTGGAAAGCCACATCCTCGATGATGACTGTGGTGCCAAGCGGCCTCGTTCCACCCACGCTGGGGAAGATGCCCGAACGGATGGCCCAGTACTTGCCATATTCCTTGGGGTCGCTGGTGAAGCGTGCGGGGACGTAGAGTGTGAACGATTCCAGTATCTTGTTGATGGCGGCAATGTTGCTGTCGAGTTCCTCCTGCGAGTCGGCAAAAGTCTGTATCAACACTGCCGTGAGGTCGGGACCGGTGGGGTCGTCAACGCTTGCCAGCGATTTCTTGTCGAGCAACTCGGCGCAATGCACCGGCCCGCTCTTCATGGCCACCACAGCCTCACAGGCCTTGCGCATCTGCTGGAAGTAGAGCATGGCGCTGGCTCTGAAAGGATGCAAGTGAGCTGTGGACATGGTAAACTCGCTGGCAAAGCCCAAAGTGCCCTCGCTTCCCACCATCAGGTGGGTGATGATATCGAAGGGGTCGGTGAAGTTGACAAACGGTGAAATGTTCAGTCCGGTCACATTTTTGATGGCATACTTGCGACGGATGCGCGCCTCCAGGTCAGGGTCGGCCATGACACGATCGCGCAGACGCTCTATGCCGGCCACAAAGTCGGGATGCGTGGTGCGGAACTTGGCGCGGCTGCGCTCGTCGCCGGTATCGAGGATGGTGCCGTCGGCCAAAATGATGCGCATGGAGCGCATGATGCGGTCGCTATTGGCATGTGTGCCGCAACTCATGCCGCTGGCATTGTTGATGACGATACCGCCCACCATAGCCGAGTTTTTCGATGCGGGGTCGGGTGAGAATGTGCGGCCCAGCGGAGCCAAAATCTCATCAACCTTATGCCCCACGATGCCGGGCTGCAGGGTGATTGTGAGCGTGTCGTCACTCACCTTGTAACGCTCCCAATTCTTGCCGGCCACAATGAGGATGCTGTCGGTCACCGTCTGGCCGCTCAGGCTGGTTCCCGCGGCACGGAAAGTCACTGGAAGCCCCATTTCGTGGGCCACGCGCAGCAGTCGTGAAACCTCTTGCTCATTCTTGCTGCGCACCACCACCTGTGGCAGGTGACGATAAAACCCGGCATCAGTGCCCCACGCCAGCACACGCAGGTCGTCGGTGTAGATGCGGTCCGGCTCAATAAAAGCCTTGATGCGCTCGCAATATCGTTGATAACGCTCCTTCATATTTATTTATAAAGGTAATACTTGGCCGAGCGCAGGCGGAATGCCTCGGCATCCTTTGTCCAATATTGAATGATGTCTTCCACTTTGTAACGACGGGTGAAACGCTCGCGGATTTCTTTGGTGCCGCACACCTTGTCGAACATGGCGTAACGCTTGGGATTTTGTTCAAAAATCTGCACATCGGGATAAAGCTCGTGCATCACTTGCAGGAAATAAAATTGCGTGAGCGTCAGATTGGCGGCGTCTACATCGGTGATGTAGGTTTGCACGCCATGCACCTCTTTTTTCTCCTGGTTCACATCCACACTGGTCACAAAGAACGGTTTCACATTGATGGGACGGAACTGAAGCCCGGGCAGTTGCAGAGCGTTCATGGCATCGGCCACTCGGTCGGCGTCGGCCCAAGTGGCGCAAAACAGCTGAAACGGCAATGTGTAGCCAATTCCGGTGTTGAAGATATATAGCTCGCCAATGATGCCCGACAGCGGATAATAGAATGCACATTCAGGAGTGGGAATTTGCGGTGAGGGCAGCACCCACGGCATGCCGGTGTCGCGAAACTTCATGTCGCGCGTCCACCCTTCCATGGGAATGACCGTGAGTTTGGCATGACCCTTGATGAAACCGCCTTCCTCGTTGAGGAAAGTGGCCAGTTCACCAGGTGTGAGGCCATAAAGATACGGGATGGCATACTTGCTCACGAAGGAGTAATAGCCGTCCTCCACCAAGTTCCCTTCCACCTTGTTGCCACCCAGCGGATTGGGGCGGTCGAGCACCATAAACTCCTTGCCTTGCTCGGCGCAGGCCTCCATGCACACTCCCATGGTGGCATAGAATGTGTAGCTGCGGCACCCGATGTCCTGGATGTCGTAAACCAGCACGTCGATGTCCTTGAGCATCTCAGCAGTGGGCTTGTGCGTCTTGCCGTAGAGCGAGTACATCTTCACACCCGTCTTGGGGTCAACCTCGTCGCCCACGGCATCGCCGGCATGTGCGTTACCGCGCACACCGTGCTCAGGGCCATAGAGAGCCACCAGTTTCACGCCGGGAGCCTCGTTGAGGATGTCGACGGTCGATTTGAGATTGTTGTCGATGCCGCTGGGGTTGGTCACCAGTCCCACGCGCTTGCCTTGCAGTTGCTTGAAGCCGTTGTCGCGCAACACCTCGATGCCGGGTTTCACCACGGCACCCATCGTTAGGGCGGCTACTGCCATCAAGCACAGCAATATACTTTTCTTTATCATCGTTTGTTCTATGTTTTTGATTGTTATGTGTTTCTTTAATAACTACTCACAGGTTCATCACTTGCGACCGTATTTGGGGTCGATTTTTTTGTCGACAAAGTAAGTGACCACCAGCGTGGCAATGCAGCACACCATCACCATCCAGAAGAAGTTCACATAACCGATGGCCTCCTGAATGTAGCCGGCAACGAAGCCCGGCAGCATCATGCTCAGCGCCATGAACGCCGTGCAGATGGCATAATGCGATGTTTTGAACTCCCCTTCGCTGAAATACATCATGTAGAGCATATAAGCCGTGAAACCGAAGCCATAGCCAAACTGCTCGATGGCCACCGCTATGGAAATCACCCACAAATTGGTGGGTTGAGCAATGGCCAGATACACAAACGTGAGGCACGGCAGGGTCATACACGCCGCATTCACCCACAGCGAGGCTTTCAAGCCCACTCGCGAGGCGTAGATACCGCCCAAAATGCCGCCCAGCGTAAGGGCCAGCACGCCAAAGGTGCCATAGACCAAGCCCACCGTTTCGGTGCTCAGTCCCAGGCCGCCATCGGCCTGTGCATGAACCAAGAAGGGCATACACAGTTTGATAAGGAAGCCCTCGGGCAAGCGATACAGCAGCATGAAGGCGATGGCCAACAACACAGCGGGTTTCTTGACAAACGTGACAAACGACGACACAAATTCCTTGGCACCTGTGCTGAGCGTCACATTCTCGCTCACACGGGGCTTATCCTGGTCGGAATAAGGCAGCACAAAGGTGTGATAGAGGGTCACCAGCAAGAATATCACGGCGCTCACACCCAGCGTAATCTGCCACGACATGGGAATGTCGCCGGTTTTGGTCTCAATCAGGCCGGCAATGAACACCAGCACACCCTGGCCAAAGATGGACGCGATACGGTAAAACACGCTGCGAATGCCGATGAAAGCAGCCTGGCTGCTCGTGCTGTGGGCCAGCATGTAATAGCCGTCGGCAGCAATGTCGTGCGTGGCACTGGCAAATGCCGCCACAATAAACAGCACCAACGTGAAGGTGAACATTCCGATGGAGGTGTGCCCGGTGGCAATGGTGGCGGCATCGGGCTTGGGCAGCGTGAGCGTGAGCAAAATCATCATGGCTGTCATGAGCAGCTGCATGGCCACTATCCACCAGCGTTTGGTCTTGACCACATCCACAATGGGGCTCCACAATCCCTTCAAAAACCAAGGGAAATAGAGTAATGTGGTGAAAAATGACATATCGCCATTGGGGACTCCCATCTTGGTGAACATCATCACCGAAATATTGTTGACCACAAAGTAAGGCACACCCTCGGCAAAATAGAGGGTGGGCACCCACCACCACGGATTGCGATAGGTGGCTCGAGTCACTTGCTTATCTTTCATATTATATTAGTTTTTAAGTGATTATTCATATTGTTTCTCGATGCCTGCACCCACAAAGTAGTGCAGCAGTATTTTCTTGTAGTCGTAGCCCTTGGCGCCCATCACTGCGGCTCCAATCTGGCACAGGCCCACGCCATGACCCCAACCGGCTCCACGCAGCACAAACTTGGCCGGATAGCCGTCGGCATCCACTTCATGACGCTCCACAACAAAGGCCGAGCTGTAGAGCGCGCTCTCACTGAGCGCATAGCGGATGGCCAACTCCTTGCCGATGACGCGTGTGCGCTTCTCGCCCACGATTTTCAGCTTAAACAAGCGGCCGCTGGTGCCGCGGGCCACGGGCTGCAAGTCGCGGATTCGCCCATAGTCCACTCCGGTGCGGCGGCAAATCAGGTCGGCCAGCTGCTCCTGGGTGTATTCCACACTCCAACGGTAGAAGTCTTTGGTCTCCTGGTCATAATCGTTGAGCACTTGGCTCAATATCTCGGGGTCGCGTGTGTTGCAGAACGCTTTGGGCGAAGTGAGAATCCATTCCTCGGCATCGGCCTCACGGGTAAGGTCGGGGAAATTCATTTCATCTTCAGCATCGCGCCGTGCCACCAGATAGTGGTGGTGCTGTGGCTCCCAGCAGTTCTCAAACTCCTCAAACACGCCGCCGCACGACTTGGAGAAGCGTGCATCGCACAATTCACCGCCGTACATGAGCACCTCGCCCCAAGTGGCACGGATGGCATCGGCCACTTTCTCGGTGGTGGCTCGGGTGATGCCCTGATAGCGCTGGCAGTGGTCGTCGGCGCACACATCGAAGTTCACATGGTCGTCGCGGTCCCACCATTTAATCAGCTCGTCATCGCTGTCGATGGCAGCCTTCAGCGGGTCGTTATCGGGGAAGGTATCGGTGGTGGCATGGTCGGTCTTCTTGGCAATCTGTGCCAGCAGCCACGACCGTGAAATCACAGCGTGTGCCTTGAGCAGCTCGAGCGAGGCATTGGCACTCATCTCGCTGGAGATGACGCTGAGCAGATAGTCTTCCACGCTCAGCACATTCACAGCCGTCAGCCGGTGATTCTCTACAATGAGCTTGAGCGCGCCTTTGAAAGTTTGATTTTCCTTCCTGCGCCAGTGGAAACTCACCCCGATGGTGACATCATATAAAGTGAACGACGCCTTATCGGCATCCACGGGCTCGAAAGAAATTTCGGCCACGGTTTCGCCTTGCCACAGCACCTTGTCGTCGGCCACGGCAGCCGTGTAGGCTCCATTCACCAGGCAACCGTTCACCCGGTAATCACCGTGAAACTCAAAACGAATCTCCGGCTCATTCATGATGCCCACTTTCACTTGAGGAACGTCTTTCATGTCTTATTATTTTTTTTGAAATGATTCTTGTTGAAAACATTCGATAATTCGCACTGCCATGTGATTGTCGATGCAAATCTCATCGTAAAGATGCCGCAACACATCGGCAGTGATTGTGTCGAAATCTTTGCGCTCGGCCAGAGCCCACAGCCCTCCCATCTCAGTGCTGCCGGGACTCACAAGCAGCTTTCCGGGGCCGGTGCCATAACAATCGGGGCGATGCTTGCGGCGGGGAAACACCACTAAATAAAGGTCGTCGCCCTCGGCCCAGCACAGGAGATTCTGCATTGGCTCGGCGGCAACACCCGTGGCTTGCATCATGGCCACCTGCAACCGCGCGAAGTAAAGTGCGGCCTGCACCGGCTGCGTCGACTTAATCATGAACAAAAATCGACCCTCACGCTTTGAAAAGCCTATGAAGCCGTCGTCGGTGCCCTCAAGTTGATTCTCGTCGGGCCAGACGGCAGGATTCATCACTTCCCGACACAAGGGCATTACACCCTTTAGCGCCGCTTGAAAATGAAAATGGTGAGGGGCCGATGCTCCGCACAACGGGCCGTTGTAAAACAGCACATAGTCGGGCAGGTCACGCGCCAGCGACAACATGTCCACCACACGATGCGGATTGGCCATGCTCTGCGGCGAATGCTCGGTGAGGGAGATGGTGAGGTGGCGAGAAAAGATGGGATAGGGATTGACCTGAATTTTAAATTCTCCCCCGCCCCACTCCAGGGCTTCCTGCTCCACAGGCTGATGGTCGCGGCACAAAAAACACGGACGGGCAGCCAGCGACGCCGCATCGAGTGAAGCCGACGCCGACGCACGGCGCTGCGGATTGTACTGCAGCACCACAAGGCTCTCACCGAGCCACAAGTCGCGCACCATGGCGTTGTCCACGGCATCATAATTACTGCGCACAAGAGGCCACTCGCGGCGCTGGCGCTGTTCCAGTTCCTCGACCAGGCGTGCTATGGAAAGATTATCGGGCATGAAGTGAGGCGGGGAAAAATGTGATTATTTCTTGTTCAGAGCGATGCGTGCCTGCAACTCCCAGGTGCGGATACGGTCCTTGTACAGATTGTTGCGGTTCATCTTCTCCACATCGAGGCTGGCATCACTGTTGTCGTCCCAGCGTCGGCACAGGTAAACCGGCTCATAGACGCGTCCAATCTGATAGATGCGCGAAATGTTCAAGCCCAATGCGTAGTCCTCGCCGTAACTGGTGTTGGGAATCTTGACATCGCGCAACACCGGGGTGTAGAATGCGCGGGGTGCGCCCAGGCCGTTGATACGCAATGCGTTGTTACGTCCGTTCTCGGGAGTCCATTCTTTGTGGTCAATCACGCCCGGCGGGATGGGGTTGCAGTCGATGTCGGTCATCAGATAGGTGCCCACCACCATGGCCACATTCTGCTCATAGAATGCGTTGACCATCGTCTGGAGGGTGTTCTCGTCTTTGTACATATCATCGCTGTCGAGCTGCACGATGAACTTGCCGGCCTGCTCGTGATGAGCGGCAAGGTTCCAGTAACCACCGATGCCCATGTCGTAATAGTCGGCGATGATGTGAATCAGGCGCGGGTCGTCTTTGAACTCGTCGATAGCCTCGCGGGTGCCGTCGGTCGAGAAGTTGTCCACCACCATGAGGTTGAACTTGAAGTTGGTCTTCTGCTTGAGCACGCTGCCGATGGCGTCACGGATGGTGCGGATGCGGTTGCGCACGGGAATCATTACCGTTGCTTCCACATCAAATTCTCCCTGATTGAACTCAATGTGCTTGAAATTGGGCACCATTTTGCCATCAACCTCCTTTTCAGGAGCCAGATAGCCGCCCACCTCTTTCAGATGCTCGGTGCAGGCTTGCTCCATCTCAATCTGACGGCCGCGGTTGCGCGGGTCCACATAGTCGAAGATTTTCTCACCGCTTTTGCGGGTGTCAAGTTCCACATCACTGTAAAGGAACTCATTGATGTGCACGATTTGCGCAAACTGCGACAATTTAAGGCGCAGGTCGTACAATCCGGCAAACTCATAGTCGGCCTTCATGGCCTGGGCGGCCTTCTTGAAGCAGCAGCCACAGAAGAACAGCACGCTTCCAAAGTCGAAGTCGTCACGCAGCGAGCCTTGCTGATAGTCAATCACCGGCGCCTTGTCGGCACCTTTCTCGGTCACATTATAGTGGTCGGCATAGAGCATTCCGGCCTGAGTGTCGTCGGCAAGTTTGACAAAACGCTCAATGGCAAACGGCCCGAACTTGAGTGTATCGTACTTGGTGTAGAGCATCACATAGTCGGCACTGGCATGACCGGCTATGGCCTGAATGGTGGCACTGGCAGTGAGGTTTTTCACATGAAGGGTGTAGCAACCCTCCACCTGGGCCTCCACGCCGGGAGCGGCCAGCAGGAAGATGTTTTTCACCAGTTCGTTCTCTTTGAGATGGGCGATGGTTTGCGCGGCCTGCTCGGCAGTGGCAAACGGAATAAAGCAATCAATTCTTTGCATAATTGGATGTTTTATGGATTTGTTTTAATGGTTATTCAATTTGTATATTGGGTGCTGTTCATCTGCATTCGAGCCATCACCTCCCAGGTGCGCAGCCGGGCTTTATACAGATTATTGGCATTTTCGCGGTCGATGTCGAGGTCGGCATCGGTGTTGTCATTCCACCGGCGGGCCAGAGTCATCACGTCCCAAACCCTCCCTATACGATAGTGGCGCGACATCATCAGCGCCATACCATAGTCTTCACCGTAGCTGGTGCCGGGCAAGCAAGTGGCACGATAGAGCGGAGTGTAGAACGCGCGTGGGCCGCCGATACCGTTCACATGAAGCAAGTTGTTGCGCCCGTTGGCATCGGTCCATTCGCGGTGGGCTATCACTCCGGGCGCTACTTCGTGCAGGTGCTCGTCCACCGTCTTATAGCTACCCACCACCATGGCGGCACGGGTCTCGTAGAATTTCTCGACCATGGTGCGCAGCACAAAGGGCGTGGCAAAAAGGTCGTCGCTGTCGAGACCGATGGCAAAACGTCCGCAACGGGCATCATAGATGGCCTTGTTCCAGCATCCGCCTATGCCCAAGTCGTCGCGGTCGGGAATGATGTGAATCAAGCGCGGGTCGGCGGCATAACGGTCGATGACCTCGGTGGTGCCGTCGGTGGAGTGGTTGTCGACCACTATCAAGTTGAACGAAAAGGGGGCTTGCTGACTCAGCACGCTCTCGATGGCGTCGGCAATGACACGCGCACGGTTCAGCACAGGAATCACCACCGAACACTCCACAGCAAATTCATGCTGCGTCACATCCACATCGCAGTACTGCTCAGCAGGCAGATAGGCACCGATGCGCTTCAGGTGCCAAGTGCACAGCGCCTCCATTTCGCGCTGGGCCGGAGCCGAAGATGCGGCCTGATAGTCATAGATGCGGTCGCCACTGGGCCGCTGACGTGGCTGAACCGCTGTGTATAAGAATTCGGGCACATGCACCAACTCACCCATGCGCGACAAGGCCAGACGCAGGCCATAAAATGCGCCATATTCAACATTGCACAACTCCAAGTCGCGACCATCGGCCATGTCATCGACCAGTTCATTCAACGCCTCACGCAATGCATCGGTGCGGAACATCACCAGCGCGCCAAAGTCGAAATCGTCGCGTAGCGAGCCGGCTTGACAGTCGATGAGCGGGAAACGCCGCAACGCCCCATCTTGCTCCTGACGCACATAGTGGTCGCTATACAGCATCACTGCGCCGGTGTCGCGCGCTATGGTTACCATGCGTTGCAACGCCTTGTAACCCATCTCAATGGGCACAGCACGCAGCGCCACCAGTGTGAATTCACCATCTTGACACAATGGCTGCCATGAAGGCAACACAGCGGGGTCAAAGTTTTGGGCCTGACGTATCTCGCACGGCAAGTCGGTGACATCGGTCTTCAGTGGCACCTCGGGGCGCATCCAGCACACCACATGGGTGTTTTCGTCGGCGTAAGTCATGTAATCGGAATTTATTTTTTATCCAAATAGTTCATGATGTCGGCCATCAAAGCATGACGCTGCTCACGGCTCTTGATGGTTTCAAACGGGAATCCCATCACCACGGTGCGATAACCACCACGGTCGCTGGCGATGCCGGCTGGGATGTTGTTCTCACTATAGCGCATGATGGTGACGCCTTGACTGTCGGAAGCACGGATGGCGTCGGGCGACTCAACGGCATAGAATTTTCCGTTTAGTTCATTGTAGAAGTCAAAGGTCTTTCCATCAGGGATTCTCGCACCCTGGCTGGGCACGGTGTAGACCTGCCCCTTGAGGGTGGCGCGACCGTCAACATATTCATAGCCCAGCACCTGGCGGGCGAAGTCGATGTCGGCCTGTGCCGGCTCGGTCTTGTCCCAAATGTCGGTGGCCACATAGGCGCCGGTCACCAGCACATTGCCGCCAGCTTGGGTGTAAGCGGCAAGTGCACGCTGAAGTGCCTGGGGAAAGGCGGTGTAGCGGTCGGGCATCACACCGCGGCCGTTCTTGGTGGTTTTTTGCTTACCCAGGATAAGGTCAACGGCGGTGTAGGCGCGCAGACTGGTTTCTCCATCCTCAACAGCCTTGACACTGC
Source organism: Muribaculaceae bacterium (assembly GCA_017483645.1). Classification (GTDB taxonomy): domain Bacteria; phylum Bacteroidota; class Bacteroidia; order Bacteroidales; family Muribaculaceae; genus Sodaliphilus. The sequence continues at coordinate 55,626 of JAFUWD010000025.1, forward strand.
TCGACACAAATGAGTAGCCGGCTTTCAGCAGCGAAGCACCGTGCAATGCGGGATAGTCGAACGTGTTTCCGGCAATCACCTCGGTCTCATGATTGCTGCGGCAGGCTCCGAAACCCGGTGCATCGTCGTCGCGCCAGGGCAGGTCACGCCTGAACTCATGCTGAGAGCCCAGATAATTGATTTGTTCCATATAGGGAACGCCATGGTCTTTGCTATCGTAGAAACCGGCCATTTTCTCGCCGTCCACCCAATCGGGAGCGCTCACACGCGTGAAGCCGTTCACCACCATCACAGTGCCTTTGCTGTCGGGCGCCACGCCCACCGACAGCGTCTCGCTGGGGAAGCTGCGGCCGCCGTCGTTCATGGCGATGATGCGGTAGCTATGCACCTCATGGTCGGTGATGGTGGCCACATATTGCGGGTCGGGGGTGACAGCCACCTCTTTGAAACCGCCGTCGGCCACACGCTCGCACACAATGTAGCGCTTGGCATCGGCATTGTCGCTCAACTCGTCGGCCGTGGGTTTCCATGTGAGCAGGAAACTGCCGGCGCTCGTAGCGGGTGTGATGGCAAACGAATTGACGGGCAAGGGCTGCACCACATAGTCACGATGGTCGCGCTTGGCGATGAACTTGAGCATACCCTTGTAGATGGCACGGCTCACGTCAAAGCGGAAGTTGGGGTCCAAGCCATATTTCATGTCGGCAAAATTCTGGTGCGAGAGCAACTCCATCAGCAGGGCGGGCACCTCGGGCACACGCGCCTCATAATAGCGCTTGTCCCACATGCCGCGACGGGTCCAGTTGGGCTCATATTTTTTGCGGATGTCGCCCACCACCTGCGTCGACACAATGTCGGCAAACTGACGCGACAGTTCGCGCGAGGTGCCGTTTTTATAGTTGCCAAACTGCTTCTTGCCGTCGTTGGTGCAGTAGATGAGCAGTGTGCCCACGATTTCATCATCGGGGGTGGTTCCGGCATCGGTGTGCAGGCAGAAAGAGAGGTCAACCGGCACATTCAGTCCTTTTTGCTTGGGCAGCACTTCGCTGCCGCCGGCCAGGTAATTCACCCATTCGCCACGGCTGCGGTAGTCGTCAACATAATCGTTGATGCCCGTGGAAGTGGAATAAACCTCGTGGGGAAATCCTGCCCACTGCAGGTAATAGCGAGCCCCGATGTGGAACCACGGGTGCTTGCCGCTTCCCACCCACTTGTAGTCCACGCCGTCCTTGCCAAGATATTTCTCATCGCCGTTTTCGGCTGCAATGGCACGATTCTCGTCGGTGGGCAGCGCCACACGGCGCACAATATTGCCCAGGCCGCCGCCCACCCTGATGGCATCGGCGGTGACCACGCCATTCTTGGTCTCGCTCTGGTTGCTCAGCGTCACCACGGCGCGGTTCAAGCCTTTCTGAAGTTCAAAATTGCCCAAATACACCCACACGCCGCCAGCCATGGTCTGGTCCACCTTGAACGTCTTGGTGCCGCCCAGCGAATTGACGGTGTAGAGCGCATCTTTCACGCTCTTGTCGACCGTCTTGTAGGAGATATACAGAGCAAAGTTGCCGGCCTCGGGCATATCCACATCCCATGAAGCCGTGGACAGTTTTTTCTTGTCGCGCTCAGTCTTCACCATGCGGTAAGTACCCTCGTCAAATGGGTTCTCAAAGTCCTTGTAGGTGGGTCGCGCATAGGCGAAGCCGGCGTCTTTGCCGGTCTCCCACTTGTGCTTGCCGTTTTTCTCGGAATAAGTTTTCTGAGCCTCACCGCCATCGTTGTCGACCACCACGCCAAAGTTGTGGGTGTCGCGCTCGCGGGCGTCCCACACATAGGCGCCGGCATTCTCAAGCATGGGCATCAAGAAGGGAATCACATAGCTGTGGGTGTACATGTCTTCCACCGTCTGGAACATACGGGCACGCTGCCATTCCCACCGGTTGAGCAACGGCTCGAAGTACCAGCCATGGCTGGGCCACACGGCGATGATGTTGCCGTCGAGCGCGCTCTTGTAGTGACGGGTGGGGTCAAGTTCGGTGATGAAGGGAGCATGACTGCGCTTGTAGCTATTCTCGAAATTGGCAAAATAGTTGTTTATGTCGGCACCGGCAATCATGAGCTTCACATCATAGTTGAGATACGGGGTGCCCAGCGACTGGCCGATGTCTTTCTTCAACTGCTCAATCGATGCCACCGTAAAGGGAACATCGCCGAAATTCTCACTCAAATCCACATTGATGGTGCCGTTGTCCACAACAGCACTGCGCACTTTCAGCGAGCCGATGCCCATGTGGGCAGGCAGGCGCGAGGCTACCACTTCCTGGATGCGGGCGGTTTGCTCCTCGGTGAGCGACTGCGCGGGGGCATTCATTGCAAAAAGCGACACAAGTCCGAAAATCGCAAAAATTTTGCTCAATTTTGTATTCATATTTTGTAGCATTATATTGGTTTTCACGTTGCTAAAAGCCACACCCGCCAAGGGCACAGCATATAACACTACAAAAATAACACAAATTATCCTAAATGAAAAGCCGTTTTCAATAGAAAACGGCGAATTAAACATTATTTATGATTTAACTATACTTTTTTAATTTCCCGGCTCACTCGCCCATGACCATCGACACCAGCGCGGTCACATCGGCCACATTGGTTTCGCCGTCACCATTCACATCGCTGCTTTCGCTGTGACGCCCAGTGAGCACACAGTCAACAAGCGCGGTCACGTCGGCCACAGCAATCTCGCCGTCACTATTCACATCGCCGCGCACATTGATGTCGTCCACCATATACTTAAAATCTTGCCACTGAGCCGTCGCGCGATAACTGGCCGCCTTTCCTTTTGGCACATGCAGGATGCATGAGGCCATGTGCATTTCCCTAAAACAATTCCGGCCCATGTCAACATCCTGAGGGCGCATGATCTCACAATACATGTCTTTCAAGCGGGTGCATGCCCGGAAAGCTTCCTCGCCAATGGCAGTGACCGAGCCCGGGATGGACAACGAAGTAAGCCCAGTGCAATAGGCGAATGCACGCAATCCAATAGTTTTTACCGAGTCGGGAATCCTCAGCTCAGTCAAGCCGTTGCAATTGTAGAACGCGCCGGACGCGATAGTGGTCACCGAATTGCCGATAGAAACTGAGGTCAAGCCGGAACAACCACTGAAAGCATTCCACCCAATGTAGGTCACCGAATTGGGAATAACGAGATTGCCAGACAAGTGGGTTTGACAGAATGCATCACCACCGATGTAGGTCACCGAGTCCGGAATCGTCACCGATTTCAAACCCGTGATACTGAACGCCTCCACACCGATGATCCTCAACGAGTTAGGCAAAGAAACAGATGTCAGTTTCAAGCAAGATGAGAATGCACTGGTGCCCAAGGTTTTCACAGATTTTCCAAAATTCACCGTTTCCAGTTTTTCACAATATTGGAAAGCATCATCTCCAATCTCGGTCACTCCGTCGCCGATTGTGACCGAGGTCATCTCCTCGCAACGAAAAAATGCCCGATAAGCTATGGTTGTCACCGAGTTGCCCATTGACACCGATTTTATACTCAACTTCCGAAAAAACGCCTTTTCCCCTATTGCGGTCACCAGATAAGTTTTCCCGGCATAGGAAACCGAATCGGGGATGACAATATCTCCGGTGGCAAATACAGGCGCTTCATCTCCTTCCCAATTGACAATATTATCTTGAAAGGATGTAACCTCTACCGTGCTATCGGAAAGAATGTTGTAGTAGAAACCCGCAACGCCGAAATCATGGGCACTAATCATCGGCGGCAGCAAGAGTGCCACCATCGCAAACACATTTTTAATCATTATTATTCGTTTCATAGTTCTTGTATTAAATCAATAACAATAAATGCGCCTTAGCAATATTTGTTTCAGTTTTCTTCAGTTCAGCAAGTTGCTAGTTGGGCACCCATCAGCTCATGACGTGATGTCACGCCAGGAATCGAGCTTGTTGATAATTCTTGCGGGCACTCCGGCCACGACCGAGTTTGGCGGCACGTCTTTCACCACCACGGCGTTTGCCCCGATGAGAACATTGTCGCCAACGGTGATGCCGCCTATCACCTTGGCCCCGCAACATATTTCCACATTATCCCCGATGACGGGCGCATGCAGGCTGTGGTCGTAGCCGATGGTCACCTGCTGATACACCTTGCAGTTGCGACCTATCTTCTCCGCCGAGATAATGGTGGAAAACCCATGCTGGATGAGCAGGCCGCCACCAATATCACGGGTAGTGATTTCGAGTGTCACTTTTCCCTTGAGCCACCAGCTGGAGAGCAGTCTGAACAGCCGCACCCTCTTATAGAACACGGTGCGGAACTCAGGGTATCCTCCCAGCAGACAAGCGAACCCCCAAAAGCTATCGGAAAGCCGAAGCCAGCGGGTCCATAGAGCCAAATCTTCTTTCACCAAGCCCCACATAACACGAGGGACGATAACTCTGTAGACAGCGGCAAGCGGAAGCACCGCCAGGCCACACAATATTTTCCAGTACTTTAACATAGTCACTCTATTATATCGGAAAAACAGTTGTTTTTATGGACAAGCTGCGCCACGGCAGGCAACGCTCCATACATCGAATTGGTAAGAGGAAAGTTAAAAATGTTTCCGCTGCACACCACCTTCATCGATTGGACAGAGCCGCCGGTTGACCCATGGTAAAGATAACCCCTATCATTCCCCGAGGAAGGCACGCGGTCGTGCACAATCCGCACATTGTTCCCATCAAAAATCAAGGAACCGCTGACTGCAAAGTACTTCAGGCAAAGAATGGGATAATCGCTCTCCATTCGATTGTCTCGGAGGGTATAATCAGCTTCCACGACATCGGTTTCTGTATTTATCCGCAAATCCCCCTTCAGGTAATTTCCCAGAGCCGTCAGTTTCACCTTGGTCGGCACCCCCGACAGCCGGGAACGGAAGTCGCCAAGCTTCTGTAGCCCTGTGCAGTGGTTATTAACCATGACAATCTCTCCACCTTTGTGATAACTCGACAACAGGCGGATTCCCTGATGAGCAAGATCCGCTTCGGTCGAGCTGTACTCTCCTTGCTCACCGGTGATGATGTTATCGGCGAACAACACCTTAACTCCACGGATATTCAAGCACAAGTGCTTCCAATCCTCAATGCCATCATAAGTGGAATAGACCCTTCTGCCGCATGTGACCGAGTTGCCGACCACACGGATGGGCTCATCACAGTAAGTGTCCTGGCCGGATGTTGAGTCGTATACATAATCATAATTGATGTCAAAGTCAATGATCTCTCTTCCCACTTCCACCCAGTTGCCACCATAAGTGATAGTATTGCGGCTCACAGCAATGTCCTTCACGGTTGAGTACTTGTCGAAAGCAAGCTCAATCACATGCGACACCTTGGCGTTCATGCGGAATTCATTGTTCGCAATGAGAAGGCCTTCCACCGTATGAAATGTAGGGACAGGATTGTCAACAATTTTGTCATTGATTATTCTTTTATTTGCAGTCTGGTCGGTATAGATTTTCAAAAAAACATCATTTACACCTGTCCAAGCGTCAGATTCTATCAGTTTCTCGTTGTAGAATTGATTAAAGCAGATTTGGACGTCTCGCTTAACGGCGTATGCCAAGTCTTCATTACAACCATCCAAATTGTTCACGCACCACATGGCCAACGCCTCATCGTTACCGTATTTGCGCACCACGTTGTGATGGATGCGCGCATGGATGATGTCGCCCTCAAGCCAAATGCCGCCACCCGTACTGCAGCGGTTATAGTTGATGAACTCCGAATCATGAATATGAATGTTATGCGCCTTGCGAATATTCAGGCAAGTAGTCGGGATGTTCTCCGCATGGATGCACACATCGTGGATGTGGATGCGTTTTGCGCGGTAAATTTTCACCAAATAGGATTCGTATCGAATGATTTTTGGCACATCGCCGGAAGGGATGTCAGAGGGTATGATATCGGTAACAATGCTGAGGTCACCGATTTCAACGTCAATGAATCTGTTGTTAGCCCCCTTGATGCCGATGATGCAGTCATCAACATCAGCATAACAAATGGAAGAGTTAATCTGTAGTATCGTCGTCTCTTTGGTGTTACCCTTGAGAACAATCCTCTTTACATGCGACGACGCACCGACATACAGTCCTCTGCTTGGAATCAGCGTGGCATCGACATCAATCAAGCCGATGATTTCATCGCAGATATAGGATTGTGCTTGAATCTCACCGAAAAAAGTGTCAATATTTCCACCCTGGGCGATAACGTCACTTATGCGAATTGTAATTGAAGACATCATTCTGTTTGTTTCAATTATTATAAATTGCAAATCTTGTCACGTTCTTAAATATCCACCAGCTACCAAGTAGCAAAAAAATTAAAGACGATAGCTATACACTGACATCGCAAATATAGTCTAATTATCTCGAATTTGCAAACATTTTCTAAGACCCCAATTTTTAAAATGCCAAACTATTAAATCAATTACCGATTGGGCTTTACGTTTTGGGCTTTCCAGAATTTTAAGTATGTGTCGACGGTTTTTGATATAATTACACTTGCTTATTTCGCTGCGCGGCCCAATTTGTCGCGCTCGCGCTCACGGCGGCTTTTCGGGGCATCATCGGCCAATGTGGCGTGATAGGCCACCAGACCGGGCATGGAGTTACGCACGATTTTCTTCACCGGCGCGCCAAATTCGGCCGCCACCTCCAGAAGCACCTCGCTGAAAGTGGTGGCCACCGTGCCCACAAACGAAACTGGATAGCGCTGGTAGTCGTACTGGCTGATGTTGCGCACAAAAAAGCGCTTGAACTCATCTCGCACCAACCCGTGCACATACTCGTTGTCGAGATGCTCGCTCAGGAAAAAAGCATAGGCACGCAGATTGCGGTTGGCCGATGCGTTGTTATAGACCGAATCCATGATGTCGTCGGGCGTGACACGATGCTTGGCAAAAAATTCCTCGCACAAGTCGGCCGGAGCCAGATTTTTCAGCACATCGCCCAAGAAAAGGCGACCCAGCGTCGAGCCGCTGCCCTCATCGCCCAGAATGAATCCCAAAGACCGCACATTTTTCACAATCGTTGTGCCATCGTAAAAACAAGAGTTGCTGCCAGTGCCCAAAATACATGCCAGACCAGCCTCGTGGACCAGCAAACCGCGCGCCGCCCCCAGCAAGTCGCTCATCACAGTCACAGGTGTCTTGAATTGCGCCACAAGCGAGGCTTCCACTATCTTGTTTTTCTCCGGGCTGCTACAGCCGGCACCGTAATAGTACACATGATTCCACCGGCGCTTGAAAAACGCCTCGGGAAGCTCCAAGCGGATGCTGTGGCTTATTTCACGGCGCGACTGGAAAAACGGGTTCATGCCGGTGGTGAAGGCGTGCTCAAGCATGGTGTTACCCTCCACCAGCGCCCACTCGGTGCGGGTACTGCTGCTCTCGGCTATTACGTTGATGACCTGATTGGCGTTCATTGGCTCAAGATGGTTAATTAGTGTTCATGTGGGTTAACAAGTATGTAATATACCCCGATATAGAATGCAAAGTTAGCCACAAACCAACACATTATCAAAGTAAAATAGAATTCAGAGCCAACAATTACCACCAATTTAACATACAAAAATATTATTTAACGCTGAGAGGTGTGTTATTCCTATTCCGGTCGATGAACATCAACCGGTGCCGTACTTGAACAGCAATGGCTGCAAAAGTACGGCACCGGTTGATAAGAATCAGTAGTGCTGGGACTGGGCGTCAGCGCGCCACCATCACCTTGTGGGTGGATGTCATGCCATTGGTGTAAACTCGCACCAAATACACGCCCGGGGTCACGCCACTCACGTTGATGAAGTTGGAACCGTTGCGCGCAACGGTTTGTCCGGCCGAGTTGATCAGCTCCATGCCCGTGACAAAGGAACCGGCCGATGCCACCACATAGTCCACTGCCGGATTGGGGCCAACCGTCACACCTGCCAGCGTGGTCTCGGACACACCTGTGCTGTGGTCTTTGAGCAGATTGTCCACGCGCATGGTGCCCTTGCGACCCATCTTGGTGGCGTTTTTCACCATCTTCATACCGGTAAACGAATAGTTCTCGTCGGCGGCAAGCACGTCTTTCAGATTGTCGACAACCACACGCTGCCATCCCACAAAGTCGATGACACCGAGGTCCACCCAGCGGTCGTCGGTGCCGGCCTCATTGGTGAGACGCGCATAGAAGTGATTGAAACTCATGTCGCCAAAGATATGCAGCACCATCGCGTCGTTGCGGGTGAAGTGCTCTTCGCTTGCGGGGGCGTCAATCACCATCTCGTCGCCTTCGTTTTGGCCGGCAAACTCATAGGCCAGCTGCAGCGACTTGGAGCCAAACAACTTGGTGGAAGAGGCAGTGACTTTCACCGTCCCGACGGGTGTGTCGCCCTCGCCGGCAGCCAGCGCAAATCCCGTTGCGGCCTCAAAGGGCTCGACCACGGCCGGCGAGCCGGTTGTCTCAGCGGCATCAACGGCTGTGAAGTGGTACTCAATGGGCGCTTCGAGTTTCAGCCCCATGGTGTCTTTCATCTCCACATCCACCACCACACGGTAATCCTCGCCCACCGTCAAGTCCTTGCTCAGCGGGAAGCGGAGGAAGCCATAGTCATCGCCTTCCTCGTTAAACTTGAGAGAGCGCTTGTTCCAGCCCACTTCATTGCCGTCTTTGTCGATGACATGCATATAGTTGAACGCGTCGTAGGCTTCGATAAGCGAATCGGTGCGGAACTCCACATTGGCCGACTTGTAGTGCATCTGGGAGCCTTCACGGGGGAACATGGCCAACTCATAGATGTGATTGCGGCTCTGCGTGTCGAATTGCAGCACAAAGTCCTCCACCATCTCGGTGCCACCGCCGTGCTTGGCGCTCTTGCCGATGGTGACGGTGTAGCGGGTGTCGACTTGATAAGCGTCGTTGGGAGTGAAGGTCATGCGATAGTTGGCATCCTCCCACTGGATAGTGCCTTCCACCGGCGGATCGATGGTGAAGGCCTGTTCCACGCTCTCGGCATCCATGTCCCAGTTGAACTCGAACTTGAGCGGCTCATTGCAGCGCACAGGGGCATCGCCTTCCTTCCACACGGGGCTGTAGTTCACCACTTCGGGGGGGGTGTTTCGCTGGCGCTTGAGGTCGAAGTTCTGATAGGTTTTGGCATTGGCATTCACCACCACCTCGGCGCTCTTGCCGAAATAGTCGGGGTGACTCACCTCCACGGTGTAGGTGCCGGGAGCCACATATTTGAACAGATAGATGCCGTTACGCAAATTGTCGGTCGTGTACTCGTCCACCACATTGCCGCCGGAGTCCAACAGACGCACCAGCGCCCCGTTCACCGGCACGCGCTTGTCGGCACCTATCATGGTTCTGATGTCGGTGCGGAGCAGCCTGTCGTCGCGAATGGTGCCGGTCACCAGGCCCTCCCCGAAGAGGTCAAGCCTTCCGAAGTAGTCATCGGCTCCGAGCGAGAAGCTGAATCCTTCCACCCAGCAGTACTCATGGTTGAGGAGGCGGTAAGCCTCGGGATAGTAATCGTGGAAAGAACCTTCATCGAGGATGGCGGCAATGCGGTTGCCGCGAAGCACGCCATAACCTTGAGTGCCCCATCCGGGCTGGAACGACCAGTCGCCCCATTCCTGATACTTGTCTTGCGACCACACCGTGCTCTTGTTGTCGATGATGTAAGGCGCCAGTTTCGACAGCAGCAACATGGAATTGGGATTCTCGGGCTGGTTGGTGTAGCCACGGTAGAAACCCATCGGGAAGTTGATGGCATAAGCCTCGCCGTGACCGCTGGCATTGCTGTGGATGGAGTAGAACACATCAGCGCCGCTGGAGTTGCTCAGCGCCACGATGGTGCTCAACGGCAGATCGTCGGCCGTAGTGTTTTTTATACGCGATATGTTGGTCTTGTAACCTTTCTTGCGCAATATTTCTTGCAGGGCGAAGCCTTTCCACAGGTTGGAGTTCGACTCCCAAAAGCCCAAAGTGTCGCCCTGCACAAAGGGCGGAATCACCACATTGCGGTCGTCGCTGTCGTGACCGCCGTGGCCGGGATTGATGAAAACGTGTGGCTGGTTTTGAGCCATTCCAACACTGAAAACTGCAGCAAGCAGCATTCCTGCAAAAGTAGTGATAATCTTTTTCATAATGATAGCAGTTTTCAAGGGAGTTATTCGTCAATTTGAATTCGCATCTCGGTAAGCAATCCGTCGATGGTGGTGTAGACGATGCGGCCACCGCCAGCGGTGGGCTGCATCGTCATCGACGACGGACGGGTGAGTTCGGCCTTAAATGTGCCGTCGGCTTTCAGCAGCACAATCTGTGACGATGTGAACTGGCGGCCGTCGTCGGTGGTGTGCTGGGCAACAAGGTAATTGTTGTCGTACCAGCTGGGCATCTCATAACGACCCAGCATGGCCAGCACCTGGCCACGCAAATCTATCACCACAATGCCGGTTTCGGCGGCCACAAAGGCTATTCGTTTGCCGTCGGGCGACAAGGACGCCCACAAATAGCCCGCCCACGAGTCAACAGGCGAGAACACGCGATCCTGACCGTTGACGGTGACATAGACTTTGCTGCCCTGCGTCCACACGGCAGTGCCTATCGACGCACTGGAAGCATAATTGCGGGCGGCTGATTTCAAAGCGCCTCCACGGGTGGCCACTGCCGGACGCACAGCGCCATGTTGCGCATCGAGCACCACACGTTTCTCGCGGGTGACAGGGTCGTAGGTGTGACCGGTGCGATAGAGCAGATGGTCTTTTCCAGTCTGCTGGGTCACATAGTACACCTGGCCGTCACCGCCAAAGAAAGCGTCGTTGCCGGCCACATAATCATCAGTGACTCGGTTCACCACATTGTCGGCAAAATCGTAGACTTTCAGTGAGCCGCCGTCACTTGAGAAGAGCAGACGCGAGCCGTCGCTGCTGAGCACGGGATAGTAGGCCGGACCTTCCACACCCTGCAGCAACCGTGCGGTGGACTGCACGGTCACCATCTGGGCGCCGGCAGTGGCGGCACTCAATCCCATGAGGACAAAGAGTAATAGGTTTTTCATTTCGCTTTATTTGTTTTTAGGTTAATGTTCGTGACAGGTTTATCGGTAATCACCGCTGTGAAGATTGTGGCAACAAATATAGTGAAAAACGCTGTGGTGTGCAACATCTTCACCATATTTCCCTTTTCGGGCGGTGTCACCGCACCAGCGCTCCGATTTCAAAGTTGCAATAGGTCGACTCGTTGGCACGCACCTCAACCACGCTCTCGGCATCAGCGCCTTCCACACGCACCCGATAACGGCCTGGTTTCAGTCCCTCGAACCAATAGAAACCGTTGTTCAGGTTGTCGATGCGATACTGCCCCACGGTGCGGCCTTTGGCGTTGAGCAAGGTCACAGTCATCTTGTTGGCCGGTTGCAACAGGTCTTTCTCGAAAGCCTTGTAAGTGGTGTCGGTGCGCTCGCACTGATGGCGCACCAATCCTGCCACCACACCAGTCTTTCCCTTGTTGCCACGACCAAAATATTCATCGATGGCCAACGATTGGTTCCAACCCTCCAAATGGCAGAAATCGGTGTTGAGTTTGCGGCAACGCTCAGGCACATAATCAAAGAACGAGCCTTCGCACAGCATGCCGGGCAACTTGTTGTAGCGCAGCACACCCAGGCCGGTTTTGTAGCCCCAGTTGCGGTAGAACGACCAATCGCCCCAGTCCTTGGGCGAATGGGTCCACACGGTAGTTTGGTTAGCATGCAGATGCTTCTTCACGGCGCGGGCGATGCTGTCGCTGCCCTCGACCACAGGCTCACCATTGTAGCCACGGTAGAGCGACAGGGTGTAGTTCAGCCGGGTGGGTATGCCGGTGGCATTGCTGTGAACGGCAAAGAACAAATCGGCACCACTATTGGCCGCCAATGCCACTATTTCATAGAGGTCAAGGTCGTCGTCGCTGGTGTTTCCCACACGGGTGGTGCCCACCTCGTAGCCTTTTTCCTCAAGATAACGCTTCAAGGCGCTGCCGGTTGCCAAATTGGAATCGCTCTCATAATAACACACCGTGTCGCCCACAGTCCACAGATAGAAGGGCGTGGGGCGGTCGTTGCTGTCGTGGCCGCCATGACCGGGATTGATAAACACACGCGGGTTGTCCTTGGCCGAGCCACACAGCACAGCCACCAAAAGCATGGAAAGGATAAAAATATTTCGTTTCATGATGTTTAAAGTCATTCAAGGGTTATGGTCATCAGTTTCACAGAGCCGCTTTTGGTGGTGAAAAGGATGCGACCATCGGCAGTGACCGAGGGCTGGATGCAACCTTCTTCGGCGGTGAGGGTTGTGCGGCCGCTGCCATCGGCGGCGAGCACAATGATACCCGAGCGCATGTCGCGCTGAACATTGCCGTTATTTCCCATGGCCACAATATGGTCATTGTCAAGCCACGTTGGCATCAAACATTTTTCCAAGCGTTGGAGCACATGACCCTGCATATCACACACATACAGTCCGCGACCGGCGGCCTCAAAAAGAACTTTGTCGCCAGCAGGCGACACCTGTGCCCACAAATATCCGGCGCACTCGCCGGCAGGCTGGCAAAGCACGGGCCGCCCCGAAGCAACGATGTGGAGCCGGGAGCCGCGCGCAAAGGCGTAGGGTGCCACGCGCTTGGAACTGCGATAGGTTTTCTTCTCGCCTTCAATCACCACATCGGCACCGGCTCTGACGGGTAGCACCTGGCCATGCTGAGCTTTGAGCACCTTCACGCGCTGGCCGTTAGCCGGGTCATAGCGCCACCCGGTGCGATAGAGCAATCCATTGCCCCTGCGCTCCTGTGTCACATAGTACACGCGGCCGGCGGCATCCATGCGGGCATCAAAACCCGGGTAACCGTTGTCGGCAACGATGGCTTTTTCACCAGTGGTGAGATTGAGCAATGTGAGTACGGTCGACTCGGTGTTGGAATAGAGTAGCCATCTCCCATCGTCACTCATTTGTGGAAAATAAGCCGCACTGTCGACCAATGTGGTTGTCGACACCACACGCTGGGCTTGCAGGCTCATCGCCACAAATGAAATAGTCAAGAAAAACAAGCATTTTTTCTTCATAGCAATCAGGTTTGTTTTCTGTTTATGCAATAGGTTATGCAAATGTACCAAAATTTAATGAATAACTATCGTTTTTTAGGTTTTTTTACATTTTTATCCGTTTTAATGATGATTTACTGTCCAAAAAAGTGGAGCGAAGGGCATCCAATCAACAAAATCTTTTAACTTCGTTTTCCTCCTTCTTGCAAGGCATAGTCCAAGCGAGCTTGGCTCTGCGCTTGCTGCGTGCGTCGGTTGTTCTGCGCTCGTTTTTCCGTAACGTTGGCTTCGCCGAAGTTACTCGCACTCGGCATAAAAAAGAATGAATTCTTTTGTTCTGCGCTCGTTTTTCCGTAACTTTGCCCTAACACAAACCTAATATTTATAACACAATGCACCAGAAACCTTCAGCAAAGCGAGTTTTTGAGATTTTCAAGGAACTGAACGCCGTGCCACGCCCCTCGCATCATGAGGAGCGAGTGGCCAACTTCCTGTGTCAGTTTGCCGAACGCCTGCACCTCGACTACGAACGCGATGAGCAAAACTGTATCGTCATCCGCAAAGCGGCATCACCGGGCCATGAGAACGCCGAAACTATTGTCCTGCTGAATCACATGGATATGGTGTGCGTGGGGATGAACGACCCGCTCAACGACCCCATCGAGGCGGTTACCGACGGCGACTGGATGCACGCACGCGGAACGTCGCTCGGTGCCGACAACGGCATCGGGCTGGCAATGGCGCTGGCTGTGCTCGAAGACGACAGTATCCTGCACCCGGCACTGGAGGTCATCACCACCACCAACGAGGAGGACGGCATGAGCGGAGCGGCACAACTTTCACCACACTTCATTAAAGGACGAAAGGTTATCAACCTGGACTCGGAAGACTACGACACCATCACCACCGGCGCCGCGGGCGCATGCCTGCAATTCCACAAGTTGCCCACCACCCCTATGCCGGCACCCGCCGAAAGTCATTGTTGGTACAACATAGCGATTGACGGAGGACTGGGTGGACATTCGGGCGTGGACATCAACAAGGGCCGCGCCAGTGCCGTGATGCTGCTGCTGCAACTGCTGCGGACTGTGGACGGAGCACGTGTGGCCACCATCAGGGCCGGACAGGCCAACGCCAGCATTCCGTCGAGCGCACGGGCCACAGTGTGCCTGCCGGCGGGAATCGACGCCCGGGCCTTGCAACGCGACACCAACGAACAGCTGCAAACGGTCTTCGCCGCCACCGACCCATCCATCCGATGCACCATCACGCCCTGCCAGCCTCAAGCCGAAGTCATCAACCCCGAAGCCGTCGAGGCTTTGCTCACGGCCACCGCACAGGTGCCGCAGGGTGTGGTGAAAATGAGTGAGAATATGCCGGGCACCGTCGAAACATCGAACAACATGGGGCGCATCGCCACCGAAGACGACCACATCTTCGTCAGCACGCACACGCGCAGCTTTGTCGACGACGACATGCACGCGCTGAGCGCACGCATCGCCCAGGCTTTTGCGGCTGTCGGAGGCACTTCACAAGTGGTCATGGCAGCGCCGGCATGGCAGGAGAACCAGCACTCACCTTTCTTGCGGCTCACCAGCGACACCTTCAACGATGTGCTGGGCTGGCGGCCGCGCATGGTGGCCATGCATTTTGTGCTCGAGGCGGGCTTCTTTGTGCAGCACTACCCCGGCATCGAAATCGCCAGCATCGGGCCGCGCATCGTCGAGCCCCACTCCACCAGCGAGCGCGTGCAGCTCAGCACCATCCACGACATCTGGCAGGTGCTGCTCGAATTGCTCGCACGGCTGGCACAATAAGCCAGGGCCGCCGTACGCAAAAACCGACTTAAAGTGCCCAATCGCACAAAAAATGACGATTGGGCACTTTTATTTCAAATTTTTGCCGTACCTTTGCTTTTTATCAAGGGTGTAAACAACCATCATGCAGCAATCGACCGACATAAACGAGCCTAAGAAGTGGTGGGCCCTACGCGTGACCTACAACCGCGAGATGAAGGTGAAAGAGGCTCTCGACGCACTGGGTGTCACCACATTCATCCCCATGCAGTACAAGGCCGTGGTGAGGGGCGGACGCATGGTCAAGAAGCTCATGCCTTCCATCCACAACCTCATCTTCGTGTTGTGGGAGGAGAGTGCCATGCGCCAGTTCAAGGCCACCACGCCGCTGCCCGTGCGCTACATCATGGACCCCGAGAAACGACGGCCGGTCACCGTGCCGCAGTACCAGATGGAAAATTTCATTGCCGTGGCGGGCACCTACGACGAGCAACTCATCTACCTCAACCCCGAGCCGGGCGATTTTGCCCGCGGCGACAGGGTGCGCATCCTGGGAGGCCCCTTCGAGGGAGCCGAGGGCGTGCTGGTGAGAATCAAGGGCGACCGGCGGGTGGTGGTGGCCATCGAGGGCGTGGTGGCTGTGGCCACGACGTTCATCCACCCTTCGCTGCTGCAGAAAATCAACAATTAACAACATCACAACGATATGAACGAGAACAATCAACGAGTGGCACTCATCACCGGAATCACCGGGCAGGACGGCAGTTTCCTGGCCGAGCTGCTGCTCGACAAGGGCTACGAGGTGCATGGCATCATGCGCCGAAGCAGCAGTTTCAACACCGCGCGCATCGAGCACCTATACCTCGACGAGTGGGTGCGCGACATGCGCCGCCGCCGACTCATCAACCTGCATTACGGCGACATGAGCGACTCGAGCAGCCTCATTCGCATCATCGCCGCCGTGAAGCCCGATGAAATCTACAACCTGGCGGCACAGAGCCATGTGAAGGTGTCGTTCGACGTGCCCGAGTACACGGCCGATGTCGACGCCACCGGGACGCTGCGCCTCATCGAGGCGGTGCGCATCACAGGCCGCGAAAAAGTCACCAAAATCTATCAGGCCAGCACCAGCGAACTCTTCGGCAAGGTGCAGCAGGTGCCGCAGAGCGAGAGCACTCCCTTCTATCCGCGCAGCCCCTACGCCGTGGCCAAGCTCTATGCCTTCTGGATTATGAAAAACTACCGCGAGAGCTACGGCATGTACTGCGTGAACGGCATCCTCTTCAACCACGAGAGCGAGCGGCGCGGCGAGACGTTTGTCACCCGCAAAATCACCATGGCGGCGGCTCGTATCGCCCACGGCCTGCAGGACAAGCTCTACCTGGGCAACCTCAACGCACGCCGCGACTGGGGCTACGCACGCGACTACGTGGAGTGCATGTGGCTCATCATGCAGCAGCCCGAGCCCGACGACTATGTGATAGCAACCGGCGAATACCACACCGTGCGCGAATTCTGCACCCTGGCCTTCCACTATGCCGGCATCGAGCTCGAATGGCAGGGGCAGGGCATCGACGAAAAGGGAGTGGAACGGGCCACGGGACGCGTGCTGGTGGAGGTCGACCCCAAATATTTCAGACCGGCCGAGGTGGAACAGCTGCTGGGCGACCCGTCCAAGGCAAGGCAGCGGCTGGGATGGAACCCGCAGAAGACTTCTTTCGACCAGCTGGTGCGCCTCATGGTGGAGCACGACATGAAAAACGTGTAATTCAATATGGGAAAAAACACTAAAATATATGTGGCCGGTCACCGCGGACTGGTGGGCTCGGCCATCTGGAGAAATCTGCAGCAAAAAGGATATCACAACCTGGTGGGACGCACCCACGCCGAGCTCGACCTGATGGACGCCATGGCGGTGAAGCGGTTTTTCGACGACGAGCAGCCGCAGGTGGTGGTCCTGGCGGCCGCTCACGTGGGGGGCATCATGGCCAATCTCAAGTACCGCGCCGACTTCATCTACCAGAATCTGCAGATTCAGCAAAACGTGATCGGCGAGAGCTGGCGCCACGGCGTCAAAAAACTCCTTTTCCTGGGCTCCACATGCATCTACCCGCGCGAGGCGCCGCAGCCCATCCCCGAGACGGCGCTGCTCACAGCACCGCTCGAGTACACCAACGAGCCTTACGCCATCGCCAAAATCGCCGGGCTGAAGATGTGTGAGAGCTTCAACCTGCAGTACGGCACCAACTACATCGCCGTCATGCCCACCAACCTCTACGGACCGCGCGACAACTTCAACCTGGAGACAAGCCACGTCATGCCGGCCATGATTCGCAAGATGCACCTGGCGCGACTGCTCAACGAGAACCGTTGGGACGAACTGAGAGCCGACCTGGCGCTTAGACCCGTGGAAGGCAACGACGGCAACACCGGCAGCGACGAAATCACCGCGTTGCTGGCGCGCTACGGCATCTACCACGACAGACTGCTGCTGTGGGGAACGGGACGGCCCATCCGCGAATTCTTGTGGAGCGACGACATGGCCGACGCCAGCGTCTACTGCCTGGAGCACATCGACTTCGACGATGTGCGCGGAACCGACCCCGACGTGCGCAACTGCCACATCAACATCGGCAGTGGCGTCGAAATCACCATCGCACAGCTGGCACAGCTCGTGAAGCAGGCCGTGAACTACCGCGGACGCGTCGAGTGGGACGCCACCAAGCCCGACGGCACACTGCGCAAGCTCACCGACGTGAGCAAGCTCCACAGCCTGGGCTGGCGGCACACCATGGAAATCGAGGACGGCGTGCCGGCTCTTTACAACTGGTACCTCAAGGGCGAGAAGTGATGGCGCGCAAGGAAATCAAGAAATGGACCACCCTGTCGAGCCGCTACATCATCAAGCGGCCCTGGCTCACCGCGCGGGTCGACGAGGTGAAGCTGCCCGACGGGCGCATCAACCCCGAGCACTATGTGCTGGAATACCCCGACTGGGTGAACGTGATTGCCATCACCACACTCGGCCAGATGGTGATGATTCGCCAGTACCGCCATGCCGTGGACGACGTGCTCATCGAGCTCTGCGCGGGGGTGGCCGAGCAGGGCGAAACGCCTCTGCAGGCGGCACAGCGCGAATTGCTCGAGGAGACCGGTTACGCAGGCGGCACCTGGCATGAGTTGATGACCATCGGCCAGAACCCCAGCATCTGCACCAATGTCACCCACTGCTTCCTGGCACAGGGTGTGGAGCGGGTGAGCGAGCAGTGCCTCGACCCGGGCGAAGACATCGAGGTGCTGCTCATGAGCGAGCGCGAGGTCTACGGCCTGCTGGCCGACAACCAGATGCTCCAGGCCCTCATGGCAGCCCCCCTGTGGCGTTACTTCGCCACTCGGCAAAGCTCTCCCCCTAAGTTAGGGGGAGTGGCCGAAGGCCGAGGGAGTGTGCCAACCGGCAACGATGCCCACCCAACTCTCCCCCTAAGTTAGGGGGAGTGGCCGAAGGCCGAGGGAGTGTGCCCTCCGGCGACGATGCCCCCACACAGGGCGCACACACTCCTCCGTCGCTACGCGCCACCTCCCCTAACTTAGGGGAGGAGCTCCCCCTCTAAGGTAGAGGGGGTGGCCCGCAGGGCCGAGGGCGTGTGCCAACCGGCGACGATGCCCCCACACAGGGCGAGCAGTTGACACCTCTTTAACCGCTTAAGATTCATCACCAAGCAGTCATATTCCTGCGAAACGATAATTATAAAATGTATAAAACGACACAACGAATGGAATGGAACCGCCTCATCAGCGACAAACGCCTGGGGCTGGAACACTACCACGACGACAAGGGCGGCGTGCGCAGCGACTTCGAGCGCGACTACGACCGGCTGGTGTTCTCATCACCCTTCCGACGGCTGCAGAACAAGACGCAGGTGTTCCCGCTGCCGGGAAGCATCTTTGTGCACAACCGGCTCACCCACTCCATGGAGGTGGCGTGCGTGGGAAAAAGCCTCGCCGGCGAGGTGGCGCTGCGCCTGAGAAAAAAATATGCCGCCGAGCCCTGGGCCGACCGCCTGCGCGACATCGCCGAAATCGTGGCCGCGGCATGCCTGGCACACGACCTGGGCAACCCGCCCTTCGGCCACTCGGGCGAGAAAACCATCGGGGCATATTTCAGCGAGGGAGCCGGCATGGCGCTGCGACAGCACTTCACCGCCGAGCAGTGGACCGACTTGACGCACTTCGAGGGTAACGCCAACTCCTTCCGCACGCTCGTCCATCAGTTCAACGGCCGCAGGCCGGGAGGCTTTGCCATGACCTACAGCACCCTGGCCACCATCGTCAAGTACCCCTACCCCTCGGCACAGGCAGGACCCGACGGCAAGTTCGGATTCTTCACCACCGAGCAGCCCATCTTTGAGCGCATCGCCACCGAGCTGGGAATCCTCGAGCTGGAGCCGGGACGCTACTGCCGCCATCCACTGGTCTATTTGCTCGAGGCGGCCGACGACATCTGCTACCAAATCATGGACATCGAGGACGGTCACAAGCTGCGCATCATCGACACCGACGAGACCATCGGCCTGCTGCTGGCCTTCGTCGACGACGACCGCCAGCAGCACATGCGCCGCGTCATGGAAACCGTGGCCGACCCCAACGAGAAAATCGCCTACCTGCGCTCGTCCATCGTGGGGCTGCTCGTGCAGCAGTGCGCCATGGCTTTTGTCGACAACGAGCAGCTCATCATGCAGGGACGCTTCAACGGATGCCTCATCGACCATATCGAGCCGCTGGCACGCAGCGGCTACAGGCGCTGCGCCGCACTGGCGGCCGACAGGCTGTACCGCGCCAGCTACGTCGTCGACGTCGACCTGGCCGGTAACCGCATCATCAACCTGCTGCTGAACAAGCTCATCGAGGCCGTCATGCACCCCGAGCGCAACTACTCGCAACTGCTGCTGAACAAGTTCCCACAGCAGTACGACGTGCACGCACCCACCCTCTTCGAGAAAATCCAGGCCGTGCTCGACCACATCAGCGCCATGACCGACATCTACGCCCTGAACCTCTACCGCCAACTCGACGGCATCTCCATCCCCACTGTATAAAAAATCTTTAAAATCTCACCACCATGCATCAAATCATCACACATCTCACCGACAACGACGCTTACACTTTCTCCTGCCTTTACTACATCCTGCAGACCTATCCCAGGGCCGAGGTAGAATACACTTTCTTCGACCGCGACCACACGCCCTACCCCAAGGGCTTCGACAAGCTGCTCCAAGAGCAGGTGAACTACATGCCCGGCGTGGTCATCACCGACGAGGAAATCAATTTCATGCAGCGCAAGATGTACTACCTGCCGCTGTGGTTCTTCACTTTCCTGCGCGGCTACCGCTTCAACCCCGCCGAGGTCACCATCAGCCAGGACAGCGACGGCTACCTCAGCATCACCGTGCGCGGTAAGTGGTACTCCACCATCATGTGGGAAATGGTGCTGCTGCCATGCATCAGCGAACTCATGCACCGCCTGATGGGCCACTTCGACCGCTACGATGCCGCCCACGAGCAGGAACGCACCCGCCACAAGGCCATTCGAGCCATGCAGAACGGGCTGGTTATCAGCGACTTCGGCACACGCCGACGCTTCTCTTTCGAGCATCAGGACATGGTGGTGCGCACCTTCAAGGAGGTGGCCGATATGCAAGGAATCACAGGCCCCGACGGCGCTTTCCACCCCTGGACGGGTGCCTTCCCGGGCACCAGCAACGTGTACCTGGCCATGAAGTACAACCTCACGCCCATAGGCACCATGAGCCACCAACTCATCTCTTTCGAGGAGAACGTGAGTGGCGTGTTTGAGTGCAATTTCAACGTCATGCGCAAGTTCAGCGATGTCTTCGACGGCGACAACGGCATCTACCTCTACGACTGTTTCGGCGACAAGGTGTTCTTCAACAACCTGTCGAAGCGCATGGCCATGATGTACAAGGGACTGCGCGTGGACAGCGGCAACGAGGAGGAACAGTTGCAGCGCATCATCGACCGCTACGAGAGCCTGGGCATCGACCCGGCCACCAAGCAGGTGGTTTTCTCCAACGCCCTCAACATCGACCGCGCCATCGAGCTGCACCGGCACACCGCCGGGCGCATGCAGGACAGCTACGGCATCGGCACACACCTCACCTGCGACATCGACGGCGTGAAGCCCATGAACATCGTCATCAAGCTCACGCGCATGCGCATCACCGAGCTGCGCGAGTGGCACGACTGTGTGAAGCTCTCCTGCGACAAGGGCAAGACGCTGGGCAATCCCGACAAGTGTGCCTACCTCCTCTCCCAAATCGGAGAATAAACCACCCAACTCCCCCTCTAAGATAGAGGGGGTGGCCCGCAGGGCCGGGGGCGCGTGCCAACCAGCGACGTTGCCGCCGCGGCAAACGTGCATCGAAGAGGCACAACATTCCATTTGGCATCACGCCGTGGCAAGGCGGCACCGGGAGCATCGATTGTGCCTCTCCGGCGACACGGCACCCAACTCTCCCCCTAAGTTAGGGGGAGTGGCCGAAGGCCGAGGGAGTGTGCCCTCCGGCGACGATGCCCCCCACACAGGATGCACACACTCCTCCGTCGCTACGCGCCACCATTCCCGAGCAAAGCTCGCCTACCCGTAGCCTTTCCCCTAACTTAGGGGAGGACTATACAAGCACATCGCCACAACTCCTTCTCAAAAAAAAATCGGCTCCCGCTTGATGCGGAAGCCGATTTTTATCATCATGTGTGACGACGGGGTCACTTCACCACCTTGGTGGTGCGGGTGGAGCCGTCGGTGTAGCGCGTGACCACGATGTTCACGCCCTGCCACGGGGTGGCGGCCACCTGGCCGGCCACGTTCACATAGCGCACACCGTCCACAGCCTTGCCGCTCTGCAGCTCATCCACAGCGGTGGGGATGTCGTTACCCGACACATTGCCAACGGCCTGGATCGAATAGCTGCCGTTGCCGGCCGCGCGGCGCGGCGCGCCCGAGCCACTGGCGGCTGCCTTAATCAGTGCGTCGAAGGTGTACATATCGCCCACGTTGGAGAACGACTCACCCAGCGAGCCCAAGTCGACCGTGATTTCTCCTTCCAGGCCAACCGAGTTCGCCCCTGCTATTCCTGTGCCCAGGTTGAACGTACCCGTTGTACTACCCTCACCGTAGGAAACACTAATACCAACGAGGCATATTCCAGCGTTTGCGCTTGAGTTAATGGTGAAAGTAAGTGCGTCGCCTGCACCCAATGACACAGGATTCGAACTTGTAGTATACACAGCAGGTTCCGTCGTACCGGAAGACTGTCTTTGTAATGGCACATTGCTCATCATAGTGGCCGAACCTGCAGTGATTGTCAGGGTGGGACCCTCGGTCGACATACAATAACCAGTGAGAGATGCACTTGTAATCGTCTTCCCTGCAAATCCGGTTGTTGTCAACACAATTTGTGTGGAAGGATTATCATTAGAGCCAATCTGAATCCAATTATTTTGATTATATATCTTCCCCCCTGAATAAGATGCGTTCCAGTTAACCCCATCCCAAGTCAAGGTGGCATTGTTGGCCGTCCAGTGAACATTATTAACTCCGTTCTTCGTTCCACTGTCAATGGTCATCTGGTAGGTGTCGGCATCGCCCGAACCGCCAGCTTCCTTGCTGGCAAGCACTGCATTGGTGATATGAGCAAACTCATTCACTTGCGGCGTGCTGAAGAAATAGGTGTAACCTTTAGCACCCTGCTGGGTCGTCTGTCCCATGAAATTGCAGGGAATATAGGTATTCACATCATATTCCACAGGGCGGTCGCTCAACTCGGGTTGCTGACTCACAGCCAGAGTGAAGTTCACAGCATCGGTAAGCGCACCACGCAGCGTATTGGCGGCGATGGTCTGACCTTCAGACACTTCATCAATGCCGGTGATGGCAATCCAGTTGGCAGTCGTGTTGGTATGGTTGCGGTCGGTAAGCTGGGTGGCCACATAGTCATGAACGCCCGCGGGCACCTCGATGTCCACATCGGCATCCTTGGCATAGGCCGTGCCATCGGCAGCCACATAACCCACAGTCAGCATGTCGCTGATGACATAGGACTTCCCTTGCTCGGGATTGGCCTCCAACTCAGCCAATGTGGTTGTGGCCAAAACGGTATAGGTGGCTGTTGCCTCCTCGCTCTCGTTGTTATCGCCATCCACGGCAGTGGCCTTGATGGTGGCATCTTCGGTCAACACCACCGTGGCGGTATTGCCTGTGGTGGTTTGCTCAGCGCCGTCGTTCACCGTGTACTTCAGGGTGCAACCCTCGGCGGCCGTGATGGTCACCTCGTCGCCGCTAACCAGTTCGGCACCCGAAGCCGGGTCAAACGTCGGCGCGGCAACAATCACCGTGCTCGAAACCTTCTTATAAAGCTGGATGGCTTGCTGACTCGAGGAATAATAGCGGAAACGCTCTTGACCACTGTTACTAAAGAATTGAAGTTTAGGACCACCAGTTGAAGTGATTACAGCATGGCCATCTTCAATGGTAATGGAATTTGTGATGTTCGCAGTTGCACTAGTATTGAAACCATTGCTGGCAGCTGTGCGACCAATATAATTTCCGCTGGCGCTTTGCAGCGTACCTGCGGTTGCATTCCATGTGAAGATGGCGGCATCCACTGTGGGTGTGGCATAAATCTTATCATCTTCGATGGTGACATCAATGTAATTGTGAACAGCATCAAGCGTTTCCAAGCCACCGTTGAAGGCTACCGGGCCTTCCTCATAGACGATGAGGTACTCACCGTCGGTGAGGT
Organism: Muribaculaceae bacterium; assembly: GCA_017483645.1. Lineage (GTDB taxonomy): Bacteria > Bacteroidota > Bacteroidia > Bacteroidales > Muribaculaceae > Sodaliphilus. Next base: position 79,372 of record JAFUWD010000025.1, read on the forward strand.
CAGTGGTGCTGGTCACTTTCTCGTAGTAGTCTCCACGCTCTGTCACCGTATAGGCGGCGGGGGCGCTGGTGTAGGTAATCTGGCCGTAGGTGGCGCGGGCGTAGACGTTGCCGTCGGCATCGAGCGTCACGCTGGCGCCGTAGGTGCCGTTCTCGGCGAGGCTCACCTGCGTGGTGGCGTCAGCGGCGGCCACGCTGCTGTCGATGGCGTGCAGCAGGTCGCCCAGGGTGCTGGTGGCGGTCACCGTGGTGCCCTCAAGCACCTCACCGGCAGCGGGGCTGAAGGTAAACTCCGGCTCCACGCGCGTCACGGTCACCTGGTTGCGGTTGCGGTTCACCACGATGTCGTAGATGCCGGCCGGCACGCGGTAGCGCTTGACGCTACCCTTATACAGGTTGGCCGATTCACCGCTGGTCGAGCCGTTCAAGCCCCAATAGTCGCCTTCGGCTCCCGAGGCGTAGGTGTCGTTGTCGGCACGGAAGCGGAAGTAGCCGTATTCGTCGGCAAAGAAGACGCGGGTGCTGTACTGCTGAGCCGTGGCATCGTAGGTCATCAGTTTGCCGTTGTCCCAGTTGCTCAGGTCACCGGCCAGGAAGTACAGGTCGGGCTGGTAGAACGTGAAGTAAGCGCTAATGGTCACCGCGCTGGCGGGCATGGTGAACGAGAAGGTGATGCCGCTGTTGTCCGAGCTCACCACCGTCAGGGGCACATTGTTGTTGCTGGCATCCTTGGCGGTCACATTGCTGGCCAGAATCTTGTAGCCCTCGTTGTTGCCGGCCTTGAACTGAACCGTCTGGCCAACGGTGCTGGTCACCTCATAGTCGGTGCCCTGCACCTCGTCGGGCAGCGTGCAGTTTGTCCAGTTGCCCAGCCAGCCGCCCTGGTCGTTAGGATTCTCGGCGGTAATCGTGCGATAGATGTTATAGTTCACCGGGTTGAAGGTGGCGGTCACCGTCACATCCTCATCCGGCATGGTGAATTGGTTGTTGGATTCTACAGTGATTGTATTGCCACTGGTGACGCCGGTCACAGTCCAGGACGACAGTTCATAGCCATCTGCATTACTGGCTGACAGGGTAACGGTTTGACCAGATTCAGCGCTCAGTTTGTCGCTGCTGATGGTGCCGCCCGTTTCAGGCTGAGTCAACGTGATGGAGTGAGCACTGGACGCAACCGCCACCAGCTTCACCTCATCCAGGAAGAAACGGTTACTACTTGTTGCGTAAAACTCAAAAGTTGCTGAGGTGGCAGAAGCGACAAATGTTGCGGTATATGCGTTCCACTGCCCCGTAGTCATTGATGCAGTTGACAGCCCCGTCAGTGTGCCACCAGTGACATCAACCGACATCGATGAGTTGTCGCTTGACCATGGTGCTGCATTGAACGTCAAGGTATAGGTGGCGCCATCAGTAAGTCCTGTAATCGTTGGGGTTTTAACTTTTCCTTTTTTCTTACTTGTTCCAGCTTTAATGGCATCATTTGCACCATAAATGGAACCCAAAGTAGCAGTGAAAGCACCAAAACCACTTACATATTTTGGGTCGTTTCCATTTCCATCGTTGGTGTTTGTTATACCAAAACTGTCATTTGTTCCATTACTGTCTGTGAAAGGCTCGTAGAACACATAGTCGCCGATGGGGGTGGTTTGCTCCTCTTTGAAGGCGGCGGTGATGGTTGTATTTCCATTGATATTGAAGGTGTAGGGGTTGGTCACCTCGGTGCCGTTAGCCTTCATCCAGTCCAGTTCATAGTCCGTGTCGGCTGTAGCAGTGACGGTGATGCTCATGTTCGCAGGGATAGCAGTGAGGTCACCGCTATAGTTTGAGGTCACACTGCCGCCCGTCAAACCGGTGGGCAGCGTCAGGCTATAGGTCGTGGGCTGCGGAGTGTCACCACCGGAAGCATCGGGGTCATAATAACAAACAACTTTACTGATTTGTGTATCTCCTTTTGAACCTTTTTTTTGGTCAAAAGTGAGACGATAATAGCAATTCTCGGTGGGTTTAGAAATTGTATAAGTCACATTGCCGGCAGACAATGTAGCGTTCACAGTCTGCAGAATATTATTAAAGTCTGCATCTGATGCTACTTCAAGTTTTGAACCATTACTATTTTTGGTCGCATCAACTGTCACAACAACCTTTGTTATGGCCTTATCAATGGCTTTTTTTGACTTGATTGTAGCTGCCACAGCACTATTCTTGCTGCCACACTTCACATAAGTCCATGTGCCATTTCCATTGCTATATGTATTATTGTTGTTAAAGCCATATAATATCCACTCATATTTATCGCTTTTTGCATTCCACGTTGATGTATAACTCTGAGAGCCAGAGTAATTGTAATCCTTTCCGAACTGCAATGTCTCATAAGCAGTTTCCGTTGCCCATCCGACTCCGAAGAACAGTGTGAACAGCGTCAAAAATGTTAGAAATTTTTGTTTCATAATCAATCTGTTTTAATTGGTTAATATTTATTTTAGTTTTGTTTTTATTAAATGCCTAAATAGGTTTTATAATCATCCAGTTTCATCACATAATCACCCAGTTGCGCTTTTTGGGCGGCCGCAATCATCCCGCCATCCGATGTGACGAGCAAGAGAGGGTGATTTTGGCACGTTTGTCCCACACAGGTCATGATTTGCTCATCCCAAAGGAAATTCTTGTTGCTGCCCTTGTCCAGGTTGGTGAACCCGGTCAAGCCCACAAAAAACGTCTCACGCAGCTGCATAGCGGCTTTTGTGGCTTGCAGATAACCGTCTATCATATCGCGTGACAACGACTGTGGCCGATAGCCTTGCCCGGTCAGGTCGATAGCCAGGGCGCACAAGTAGGCCGCGGCGGTTTCTTCCTTGAACTGAGCCGACCGCACATGGTCAAGCCATTTTTTGCGTTTCGACTGATCACCGGCAAATAACTTCCATTTGCTGAAATTGGGGTCTATACCGCTACAAAAACCGTGAATCTCATTTACAAGAGTGGTTTCCGCTTCGTTGATAAATTGAGCCACTTGGTCAATGAGTGAGCGGTTGGCGTCGACCGTGGCAATGTCGGGCGACTGGCTGAGCCGGAAGAGGAATTGGCCGATGGCTTGCTGCACGCTGATGGCTTTTTGGTTGTCTATGCCGAAAAAATAATGACTAAATTGGGCTTCGGGCAGCGGCAGCAGATTAAAAGATTGGGGCGAGCCGCCACAGTGCCGATACATGGCCACCGCCGCGCGCAGGCACTCTTGAAACGAGCTGGTCGACGGGGCATCGGCAAGATGGCTCACCAATTCCCTTGCCACCGTGGTGTTCATCAGCACCGTGATGCCCCGAGAACGCTCGGCGGCACACAACTTGCTGATTTCAGCCGTGACTTGCGTTGTGGTGAATGGACGCACATAATCGCGGTAGGCATTGGTGTCGAAGACCACGAAACGCGGAGTCAATGCCTTCTTTGCCACCCCCTCCAGCTCCTCCCCTAAGTTAGGGGAATCCAACTCCTCCCCTAAGTTAGGGGAAAGGCTACGGGTAGGCGAGCTTAACTCCTCCCCTAAGTTAGGGGAGGTGCCCGTCAGGGCGGAGGAGTGTGTAACTCCTGCATAAGGAGCAGCGTCGCCGCGTTGACACACGCCCTCGGCCCGATGGGCCACTCCCCCTAACTTAGGGGGAGAACTTTGCTGCGTGGCTTTTTCGTGCAATATGCTGTTGGTTATCACCCACTGTTGGCTGAAAACCACTTTGTTTTCAAATCGCAAAGTCTTGATTCCAAAGTTTTCACTTAGGTATTGATCCCGTACATAGTCGGCTCTGGGCTGACTCATGTGATAATGATAATCACCATCGAGTTCAATGGCTAATTTCAGTTCAGGACAATAGAAATCAAGGATGTATTTGTCGATGCTGAATTGTCGACGGAACTGCAATCCTGCCACATTCTTGTTTTTGAGTAATTTCCACAAGGCAGCTTCTGCGATAGTCATATTCGTCCGCAGTTCTCGACGAGATTCTTTCTTATCTTTCAGATTCTTGGATCTTTTCATTCTCCGGGATTTCTCTAACTGAGAGGGCTCAAACTCCTCCCCTAAGTTAGGGGAAAGGCTACGGGTAGGCGAGCTCAACTGCTCCCCTAAGTTAGGGGAGCTGGCGCGAAGTGACTGAGGAGTGTGTTTCCCATCGTCGCCGGTTGGCACACGCCCCTGGCCTTCGGCCACCCCCTCTATCTTAGAGGGGGAACTCAACTGCTCCCCTAAGTTAGGGGAGCTGTCACGAAGTGACTGAGGAGTGTGTTTCCCATCGTCACCGGTTGGCACACGCCCCTGGCCTGCGGCCACCCCCTCTAACTTAGAGGGGGAGCTCATAACAAAACCGCCCGCTTGGCGACAAGGGCGCACAGCGGGTGGCAGCAATAAAAAAGCAAGCATAGGCAAGGTGGTGGCGGGCACGGTGTCCGAACCGCCGCAATAGCCGCTGTAGCCGGCATCGGCGGTCAACACTCTGCGAAGCCCGACTGGTATGTTAGCCCTCATTCCCATTGCTCACCTATTTTATATTGGGTACAAAAATACTAATAATTTATCAAGCCACAAAAATAATTTTGCATTCCGGCACAAAAAATTAACTATTCAGCGAATCATGTCTCTCACGCTGTCCAGTGCCCTTATCAGGGCAGAAATCTAACAAATCTGTCTAAATCTAACAAATTTAAGTATCTGATTTGAGTAATTTGTAAATATTTGTAGGATTTCTCGCCGTAGGCGACTGCTTATCCGCTTTGGCTGAATCGTTACACAAAAAAATTTCAATACCGCCATGAACATACCGACGTGGCTATTGTGCCTCTTCGAGGAACGACCCGCCATGGCACCGCATCATCCCCATGTTTGCCGCTTTCGCGCCAAACCTGGGGGAAACAACCCGCCACATCAAAAAAAATCGCAGCCCCACCGGTGAGGGCGGGGCTGCTGGATGATGATGACGGATAGGTCACTCGTCGTCGCGGCGCTGGTTGCGGTCGTCCTGACGACGGTCGCGGCGCGGTCCACGGCCACCATTGCCTTCACGGCGCGGTGCGTGGCCGCCGTTACCCTCGCGGCGCTGTCCACCGCCGTTGCCACCCTCGCGGCGCGGTGCGCGCTGCTTGCGCTCCTCGTAGCCCTCGGGCTTGTCCTGCAGGGCGCGCATGGAGAGGCGGTACTTGCCCGTCTTCTTGTCGATCTCGATGAGCTTGACGGTGACCTCGTCGCCCTCGTGCAGGCCGCTGGCCTCCATGTCGGGCAGGCGTTCCCAGCTGATTTCGCTGATGTGGAGCAGTCCGTCACGACCGGGCATAAACTCGACAAACGCGCCGAACTCCAGAATCGAGCGCACGGTGCCGGTATAGACCGTTCCCTCCTCGGGCACGGCGATGATGGCCTTGATGCGGGCCACGGCAGCCTCGATGCTCTCCTTGTTGGCAGCGGCGATTTCGATTTCGCCCTTGCCGTCGATTTCGTCGATGGTGATGATGGCTCCGGTTTCCTCCTGGATGCCCTGGATCACCTCGCCGCCCTTGCCGATGATGGCACCGATGAACTCCTTGTCGACCGTCATGGCCACGATGCGCGGCACGTGCGGCTTGTAGTCCTCGCGCGGCGCGGGGATGGTCTGGTTGATGATGTTCAGGATGTGGAGGCGTCCGGCCTTGGCCTGGAGCAGCGCCTGCTCGAGCACCTCGTAGGGCAGTCCGTCGCACTTGATGTCCATCTGCGTGGCGGTGATGCCGTCGACGGTGCCGGTGACCTTGAAGTCCATGTCGCCCAGGTGATCCTCATCGCCCAGGATGTCGCTCAGCACGGCGTGCTTGACGTTGCCCTCGTCGGTAATCAGGCCCATGGCGATGCCCGCCACCGGCTTCTTGATTTTCACACCGGCGTCGAGCAGTGCCAGCGTTCCGGCGCACACGGTGGCCATCGACGACGAGCCGTTGCTCTCCAGGATGTCGCTCACGATGCGGCAGGTGTAGGGGAAGTCGTCGGGGAACATGCGCTTCAGGGCGCGGTGTGCCAGGTTGCCGTGGCCAATCTCGCGGCGGCTCACGCCACGCGGGGCGCGTGCCTCGCCGGTGGAGAATGCCGGGAAATTGTAGTGGAGCAGGAAGCGCTCGTTCTCACGGCGCAGCACGTCGTCGATGAGTTTCTCATCGAGCTTGGTGCCAAGGGTGACGGTGGCCAATGCCTGCGTCTCGCCGCGGGTGAACACTGCCGATCCGTGGGGATAAGGCAGATAGTCGGTCTCGCACCAGATGGGACGAATCTCGTCGGTGCGGCGTCCGTCGAGGCGGATATGCTCGTCGAGGATGCAACGGCGCACGGCGTCGCGCTGCACCTCGTTGAAGTAGCGGGTAATCATGGGGGTGAGACCCTCGCGGTCGTCCTCGGGGATGGTCTCCATGAACTCATCGAAGGCCTTCTGGAACTGCTCGTTGCGCCATTCCTTGTCGGCGCGTCCGGCCTGTGCCACGGCGTAGCACTTGGGATAGACCTCGGCGCGCAGGCGGGCGTGGATTTCCTCGTCGTCCACCTCGTGGCAGTACTCACGCTTGGTGACGCCCAGCTCGGCGGCCAGCTCCTTCTGGATGAGGCACATGGGCTTGATGGCCTCGTGGGCGGCCTTGAGTGCGGCGATGAGGTCGTCCTCGCCCACTTCGTTCATTTCGCCCTCCACCATCATGATGTTGTCGTAAGTGGCACCTACCATCAGCTCCATGTCGGCTTCCTTGATTTGCTCGAAGGTGGGGTTGATGACAAACTCACCGTTGATGCGCGCCACGCGCACCTCGGCGATGGGCCCCTCGAAGGGGACGTCGCTCACCGCGATGGCGGCGCTGGCAGCCAGTCCGGCCAGAGCGTCGGGGCAGTCCACACCGTCGCTGGAGAACATGATGATGTGGACAATGGTGTTGGCGTGGTAGTTCGAGGGGAAGAGCGGCCTGAGCACGCGGTCCACGAGACGTGCGGTGAGCACCTCGTAGTCGCTGGCGCGTCCTTCGCGCTTGGTAAATCCGCCGGGATAGCGCCCGAAGGACGAGTATTTCTCTTTGTATTCAACGGTGAGAGGCATGAAATCGGCCCCTTCTTCGGCCTCACGTGCCGAGACCACTGTCGCCAGAATCATCGTGTTGTTAAGGCGCAGTTCAACAGCTCCATCGGCTTGCTTGGCAAGCTTTCCTGTTTCGAGGGTGATTACACGTCCGTCACCCAGGTCGATGGTTTTTTTAGTAGGTGTCAACATTTATAAAAATTTAATATAGCGTAAAAATTCGTGCAAAGGTACGAAAAAATTTTTTAATTATCAACGCTTTAGGTGAAAAATCGGGACCGACGCCCCCACAACCGGCGAAAAACGCCCCCTTGCGGGGCGGAGGAGTGTGTAATCCCCGAGTGGCTGGCAGCGGCGCCGAAACATGGGGCTCTGGCATAGGATGCGTCTCCGACGCATCATCCACGCAGATTCCCCTCTAAGATAGAGGGGGAGAATCCATCTGCTCCCCTAAGTTAGGGGAGCTGTCACGAAGTGACTGAGGAGTGTGTCCACACTGCATGGGGGCCACGTCGCCGGTTGGCACACGCCCCCGGCCTTCGGCCACCCCCCTCTATCTTAGAGGGGGAACTCAGCTGCTCCCCTTAGGGGAGGAAAACTCAACTGCCCTGCCACATCGGCAAAAAACGCGGCCTCGCCGCTGGGGCGGGGCCGCGTGGTGGTTGCTACCGGCACGGGGCGGGGCGAAGCGTTATCGCACGCGACCCACGTAGCTGCCGTCGCGGGTATCGACCTCGATGATCTCACCCTCGTTGACAAACAGCGGCACACGCACGGTGGCGCCGGTCTCAACGGTGGCGGGCTTCAGGGTGTTGGTGGCGGTGTCGCCTTTCACTCCGGGCTCGCTGTAGGTGATTTTGAGCTGGGTCTTGACGGGCATCTCGGCAAAGAGGATGGTCTCGGTGCTGGCGTCGGA
>JAFUWD010000026.1 GCA_017483645.1 Muribaculaceae bacterium
CTGGTCAGTGTTCTTGACTACTATGAGATTAGGCATTCTTTGAAAACAAATTAAACCGCCGTATGCCGAACGGCACGTACGGTGGTGTGAGAGGAAAGGGAGCGCAAGCTAAACGCTCACGCTCCCCGACCTACTCGATTGTTGATGTGTGGGCTTACAGCTCCAGGTCGATGTTGAACAATTCGTTCCAAGGGAGCCCCGCCTTAGCCACCTCTTCGAGGAACGGGTCGGGGTCAAATTCCTCCACGTTGTGCACACCTGGCTTGTGCCACAGCCCCTTGAGGAACATCATGGCACCGGTCATGGCCGGTACACCGGTGGTGTAGCTCACGGCTTGCATGCCGGTTTCCTCGTAGGCCTTGTGGTGGTCGCAGTTGTTGTAAATGTAGTAGGTGAGTGGCTGTCCGTCCTTGCCAATGCCGCTGATGCGGCACCCGATGCTCGTCTGGCCGGTGTAGTTTTCGCCCAAGTCCTGCGGATTGGGCAGTACCGCCTTGAGGAATTGCAGCGGCACGATTTTCACCCGTGCGTTGCCCGAACCATCGGCCAGCGGTGCCTCATATTCCACCTCGTCGATGCGGCTCATGCCGATGTTTTGAATCACATCAAGATAGCGCAGATACTGCTCACCAAAAGTCATCCAGAAGCGGGCACGCTTGATGGTGGGGTAGTTGATGACGAGCGATTCAATCTCTTCGTGGTGCATGAGGTAGCTTTCACGCGGTCCGATGTTGGGATAGGTGAGCGGTTGGTGAATTTCCAGCGGCTCGGTCTCAATCCATTTCCCGTCTTGCCAATAAAGTCCTTTTTGGGTGATTTCACGGATGTTGATTTCGGGATTGAAGTTGGTGGCAAAAGCTTTGCCGTGGTTGCCGGCGTTGCAGTCCACAATGTCGAGGTAGTGAATCTCCTTGAAGTGGTGCTTGGCGGCTCGTGCGGTGTAGATGCTGGTCACGCCCGGGTCGAATCCGCAGCCCAGGATTGCCGTCAGTCCTGCTTGCTCAAAACGCTCGCGGTAGGCCCATTGCCAGCTGTATTCAAAGTGAGCCTCATCGCGTGGCTCGTAATTGGCCGTGTCCAGATAGTTCACGCCACATCGCACGCAAGCTTCCATGATGGTGAGGTCTTGATAAGGCAGCGCCAAGTTGATGACCAGTTCGGGCCGATGCCGCTCGAAGAGGGCCACCAGCTGCTCCACGTCGTCGGCGTCGACTTGGTCGGCGGTTACGTTGGGCTTGCCAATGGCGTCGACCAATGCTTGACACTTGCTCAGCGTGCGCGACGCAATGACGATTTCGCTGAACACTTCGGGATGCTGGGCGCACTTATGGGCGCAAACGGTGCCCACGCCGCCACAGCCGATAATAATCACTTTGCTCATACAATACGGTGCTTAGTTGATGATTATAATGTAGATTGATAAAAACTTGCGTTATAGCAATATGCTGGTGAAGGTGTTGATGAGCCAGGTGCTCACACCCATGTAGATAATCATGCCCACGATGTCGTTGGTAACCGTCACAAACGGGCCGGTGGCGATGGCCGGGTCGATTTTGAGCTTTTCGAGCACAATGGGCACAAAGGAGCCGAAGACCGAGGCGAACAGGATGACACAAAACAGCGATATGGTCACCGCCATGGTGGTGATTTTGGCTTTGGTGGGGTCGTCGTCGGCCGGGAATAACCAGTTGTAGAGAAACACCAGTGCCGAGATGATGATGGCATTGAGCACGGCCACGCCAAACTCCTTGATCAAGTGCTTCATTGAGTGACGGATGTTGAGGCTGCCGTTGGCCTAGCCTTGCACCACGATAGCGCTCGATTGCGTGCCCACATTGCCTCCCGTGCCGCCAATGAGCGGGATGAACAGCGCCATACCGGGAAGAACTTGCAGCAATGCCGACTCGCCGTCGCCGCCATCAAGAATCATGGCGTTGGCGATGCCGCCCACCAGTCCGATAAACAGCCAGGGCAGACGCGCCTTGACTTGTGCCAGCACACTGTCGTCGGTTTCCACGTCGGTGGCAAGACCCGAAGCCAATTGGTAGTCGCGCTCGCTTTGCTCGCGCACCTGGTCCATGATGTCGTCGACGGTGATGCGTCCCACCAGTCGGCCGATGGAGTCGACCACAGGCATGGCCACCAGGTCGTATTTCTCGAAGTCCAGCGCCACATCGTCGATGGGTGTGTCGGTTTTCACGCTGATGGGGTCGGGCTCCATGACGTATTTAATTTTGTTGGCGCTGGGGTTGGTGATGGTGGTTTTCAGCGGAAAGATGCCCTTGAGCTTGTTGTCGTCGTCCACCACATAGATGTTGTAGATCTCGTCCATGTCCTCGGCCTGCTCGCGCATGGCCTTGATGCAGTCGGGCATGGACATGTTTTCGTTCACCACAATCATCTCGGTGCTCATGTGACCACCGGCGGTGTCCTCGTCGTACTGCAACAAGTCCACAATGTCGCCGGCCTGCTCCATGTCGTCGATGCGGTTAATCACATCTTCGCGGTCTTCCTCGTCAAGCTCCTGAATTACGTCCACAGCGTCGTTGGCGTCCATCTGCTCAAGCTGTCGGGCCAAGTCTTCGTGCGGCATGAGTTCCAGCAGGTCGGAGCGCTGGTCCTCATCGAGTTCCACCAGCACATCGGCGGCCGTTTCCTCATCGAGCAGCCGCATGATAAACAGCGCTTCGTTGGCGTCGAGGTCGCTCACCAGCTCGGCGATATCGGCAGGGTGCATATCCTTGATTTGTTCCAGGACTTGCGCCTCGTCCTTGTTGTCGATAAGCTCGTTGATTTGCTTCAGATAATCTTCGGTATACTCTTTCATGGCGCTGAGGAGTTATGGCCTTGAGCCTCGTTGATGATGTTGGTAAGTTCGATGAATTGAGCTACATTCAGTTGCTCGGGGCGGAGTCCGAAAATGGGTTGTTCCAAGGGTGCCGTCACGCCCGGCGGCAAGAGCGGCCTCAGCGAATTGCGCAGTGTTTTACGCCGTTGCCCGAAAGCCGTTTTCACCACAGTGCGCATCAAGCGTTCGTTGCAGTCGAGGTGCCGCACCTGGTTGCGTGTGAGACGGATGACCCCGCTTTTAACCTTGGGTGGCGGATTGAACACATGTTCGTCGACAGTGAAGAGGTACTCGATGTCGTACCAAGCCTGCAGCAGCACCGAGAGGATTCCGTAGGTTTTGCTGCCAGGCCCGGCGGCCACGCGCTGGGCCACCTCGCGCTGGAACATGCCGCTACAGCACACCACCTGATCCTTGTAATCCAGCACCTTGAACAAAATCTGCGACGAAATGTTGTAAGGATAATTACCGATGATGCAGAAGGGGCTGTCGCCGTAGGTCTGCTTCAAGTCGAGCTTGAGGAAATCGGCCTCGATGATGCGGCCCGCAAGTTGCGGAAAATTGGTGTTGAGATAGGCCACGCTGTCTCGGTCCAGTTCCACAACGGTCAAATCCAATCCCTGCTGGAGCAAGAACTGGGTGAGCACACCCATGCCGGGTCCCACCTCCAAAACCGGCAATTTCCGGTGCTCGCTCAGGGATGATGCGATGCGTTCAGCTATATCCAAATCAACGAGGAAGTGCTGCCCGAGTGACTTTTTTGCGCGTACTTTCTGCATTTTTTCGCGTAATTATGATTACCTTTGCCAATTCCAAAGGCAAAGTTAAGAAAAAATCGTGAAAAAAATTGTTTCAGCACTGTTGAAATATGGCATCCCGGTGGCAATCAGCGTCGGGCTGGCGTGGTTCCTGTATAAAAATGTAGATTTAGAGGCCATCAAAAAGAGTTTGCAGCAAGATGTGAACTACTGGTGGTTTGTGCCGGTGATAGTGGTGAGTGTCATGAGCCATGTGTTCAGGGCGCTGCGCTGGCGCCTGCAGTTGCGGGCCATTGACGTGCACCCGCCATTGCTGGCTCTGGTCAACTCCATTTTCGGCACCTACTTTGTGAATTTGCTTTTCCCCAGGCTGGGCGAGGTGTGGCGCACGAGCTACATAGCACGTCGTGAGCGCGCATCGTTCTCGCAAGTGCTGGGGTCGATGGTGGGTGACCGCTTGAGCGACACCGTGGTGGTGGCGCTGCTCACGCTGGTTACATTTTTCCTGGCTCAGGACGCTTTCCTGAAATTTTTGGGACAGCGCGGCGGCGAGGATGCCAATTCTTGGATAATGGTGGGCGTTGGTGCAATGTGCTTGGCCGGTGTTGCAGCATTGGTGTGGATTTACCGCAGCACGAGCGAGAACGCGGTGATGGCCCGTGCCCGCTCAATCGTGCGCGACCTGTGGCAGGGCTTGGCCACCATTGCCAATATGGAGGGCAAATGGCAGTTCCTGCTCTACACGTTGCTGATATGGGGATGCTACTTCATGCAACTTTACATCGCCAGCAAAGCATTCACCTTCACCAGCCACTTAGGTGTGCTGCCTGTGCTGGTGCTGTTTGTGCTCAGCTCCATCGGTATGGCTGTGCCGTCGAACGGCGGACTGGGGCCGTGGCAGTTTGCCATTATTTTTGGTTTGTCGCTTTACGGGGTGGGGGCTTTTCCGCCGTCCACGCCCTATGATGCGCAGGCCTCGGCTTTTTCGTGGTTGGTGTGGGGCGTGCAGCAACTGCTGCTGATAGTGCTTGGCGTCTTTGCTTTCATTTGCATCGCCCTTGAGAAGAAAAAGCCGCAAGAATAAGGGGCATGTGGTGCTTGCGTTTTTTTACTGTGGAAGCGGTGCGGGATTGGAAACAAATCATTACCTTTGCAATGACAATCAAGAAAATAATCATTGAAGATGGACGATAATTTTGACGACTATTTCATGAGTGACAACGAGCCTGCACAGGAGGCTCCGCACGTCGAGACTGCGCAGGAGCGCGAGGACCGCGAAATTGAGGAATCCACCATTCGCCGCCGTCATAACTCGCTGCGCATCGTGCTGTTGTCGTTGATTGTGTTGCTGGTCGTTTTCTTGGGCTGGTGGGTGTGGCAGCACTATTACCACCCCTATGCCATCAGTCAGGAAAAGGGCTGGATTATGCATGTGAGCAACCAGGGAACCGTGTTCAAGACCTATGAGGGCGAAATGCTGTCGAGAAAATTCATTGAGGACACAGTGCTGGTGTATAAGAGTGATTTCTTCTTCTCCATCGTGAGCGACAGCGTGGCCAGCGAGGCCAAGCGGTGGGAAAGCAACGGCCGGCGGGTGGTGCTCACCTACGAGGAGTACAAGGGTGTGGTGCCCTGGCGCGGAAACACACGGCGCATCGTCACCAAGATAGAGATGGACAGCGACCGGATGGATGACACACGCGTAAAGTGACGCAGACATTTGGCAAAAAAATAAAACCGTGCCGGTGAGGTCAAATAAACTCCGGCACGGTTTTTTATGCTGTGTGGCGAGTGCTCAGTCCACCTGCCAAGTGTCGCCGTCGAGAATCATCTCACGCAGGTTGCGATAGCCGTGACGGGCTTTCACATCCTGCACTTGAGCCTCGACCTCGGCCTCGTAGGTGGGTGCCTCCACATTGCGAATCACGCCGATGGCCAGTGGCAGGGTGGTACCGTCCATCATGGCCAGCTGCTGGTGCAGGAAGTTGCTTTGGCAGCAAGCATCGTGCACGAGCACATCGTCGATGGTGTAGCCGTCTTGGCCGATGGTCACCGCCTTCAGCCCGAACCCGTCTTGCACCAGTCCCTTGTCGAGGTCTTTGCCGAAAATCATCTTTTGACCGTGCACGAGGTGGATGGTGCGGTCGGCGCGGGTTTCGCGCGCGGTGATGTAATTGTGGATGCCGTTGTTGAAAATCATGCAGTTTTGCAAAATCTCCACCACCGAGCAGCCTTTGTGCTTCACCGCCTCGGTCATGATTTCCTGTGAAATTTTCAGTTCCACGTCGATGCCACGAGCAAAGAACGTGCCTCGGGCTCCAAACACCAGCTCGGCGGGGATGAAGGGGTCCTCGGTGGTGCCATAAGGCGATGATTTGGAAACAAATCCGCGGTCGCTTGTGGGAGAGTATTGCCCCTTGGTGAGGCCGTAAATCTTGTTGTTGAGCAACAGCAGGTTCAGGTCTACGTTGCGGCGGACCTCGTGAATGAAGTGGTTTCCGCCGATGGCAAGGCCGTCGCCATCGCCCGCCACTTGCCACACCGTCATGTCGGGCCGTGCGGTCTTAAAACCGGTGGCCACTGCGCCGCCACGCCCGTGAATGGTGTGGAAGGCGTAGGTGTTCATGTAATAAGGCAGTCGTGAAGAGCATCCAATGCCCGAAATCACGGCATTCATGTGTGGGGGTATGCCCAGCTCGGCCATGGCTTTGTGCAGCACGTTGAGCACGGCGTGGTCGCCGCATCCGGGGCACCAGCGCACGGTTTGGTCGCTTTTGAAGTCTTTGGGCTGATAGGGTTGTTGAGTGTTCTGTTCCATGATGTTTATCCCTCCATGATTTTGTTCACTTGATCCACAATTTCGTGCACGAGGAACGGCTGTCCCTGCACCTTGTTGATGCGGCAAATATTGAGTTCTGGAATCTCGGCTTGCAGATAGTGGGCAAACTGTCCGTCGTTAAGCTCGGCCACAATCACTCGCTTGAAGCGGGTGAGCAGCTCGCGGGTGTTGACGGGCAGCGGGTTGATGTAGCGGAACTGCGTGAAGGCGATTTTCCGGCCCTGCTCTTGCAGTTGCTCCATGGCGGTGTAGAGGTGTCCGTAGGTGCCGCCCCATCCCACCAGCACGGTGTCGGCGTCGGCATCGCCCAACAGTTCCTGTTCGGGAATGTGACGTGCCACGTTGGCCACTTTCTCCTTGCGTGCGTTGACCATGCGTTCGTGGTTCAACGGGTCATTCGACAGCACGCCGGTGTCGTAGTCTTTCTCAAGGCCGCCCACACGATGCTGCAGCCCCTCGGTGCCGGGAATGGCCCAGTAGCGAACCCCCTCGGCGTTGCGCTGGTAGGCGCGCCAGCCTTCGCGCATTTCTTCGGGCACGTAGTTGGGGTGAATTTCAGGATAATCGTCCTCATCGGGAATGCGCCATGCCGATGAGCCGTTGGCAATGAAGGCATCGGTGAGCAGAATCACCGGCGTCATGTGCTCGATGGCAAGGCGTGCGGCCTCAAATGCCATGTGGAAGCAGTCGGTGGGTGACAAGGCGGCGAGCACCACCAGCGGGCACTCTCCGCTGCGTCCGTAGAGCGCTTGAAGCAGGTCGGTCTGTTCGGTCTTGGTGGGCAGGCCTGTCGACGGGCCGCCGCGCTGCACGTCGATGAGCACCAGGGGTAGCTCGGCCATCACGCCCAGTCCCAGTGCTTCGCTCTTCAGCGCCAAGCCCGGTCCCGAGGTGCTGGTGACGGCCAGGTGGCCGGCAAACGACGCTCCCAAAGCCGAGCAGATGCCACCAATCTCGTCTTCCATCTGGCAGGCTTTCACGCCCAGGTCGCGGCGCTTGGCCAGCTCATGCAGGATGTCGGTGGCGGGAGTGATGGGGTAGGAGCCCAGGAACAGGGGCCGTCCGCTCTTTTCCGAAGCTAAAATCAAGCCCCATGCCGTGGCTTTGTTGCCGTTGACGTCGGTGTAAATGCCCGGGCGTGCTTTGTCGCTCTCGATGCGGTAGGTCGACACGGAGGCGTGTATATTATGACCGTAGTCGAAACCGCCGCGCACCACTTTGGCGTTGGCCTCATAGACGGCCGGTTTCTTCTCGAATTTCTTCTGCAGGAAGTGCAATGCGCCATCCAGCGGCATGTTGAACAGCCAGCACACCAGCCCCAGCGCAAACATATTTCGGCATTTCATTTGGGCTTTGAAGTCCATGCCGCTGTCGGCAAGGGCTGCCTTGACCATCGAGGTCATGGGAACTTCCACCACCTGGGCTTTCAGGTCGATTTCGGTGTAGGGGTCGTCGGTGGTGAACAGGGCTTTTTCCAAGTCGGCTTTTTTGAACGAGTCGATATCCACAATGGCCACGCCGCCGCGGCGCAGGAAACCGGCATTCTGCTTGAGTGCGGCCGGGTTCATGGCCACAAGCACGTCGCATTCGTCACCGGGAGTGTGCACACCATGACCGATGTGAACCTGGAATCCCGATACGCCATTGAGCGAACCTTGCGGAGCGCGCACCTCGGCGGGATAGTCGGGGAAGGTCGAGATTTGGTCGCCCACTTCGGCCGAGACGTTCGAGAAAATGGTCCCCGCCAGCTGCATGCCGTCGCCCGAATCACCCGAAAAGCGCACCACAATGCTCTGTCGGAACAGTTCTTTGGTTTTTTCTAACATGATAAATTTAATGAGAATGGTAAAATTGCCATAAAAAAAACAAAGTTTCATGAAAAACCATGAAACCACGGCAAAGTTACACCTTATATTTCAGATATGGAAAATGATAGA
>JAFUWD010000059.1 GCA_017483645.1 Muribaculaceae bacterium
AAGGAGTGCCCTATCGGGCAGAAATCTCACAAATCAATTCAAATCTTTATATTTTTCGACATATAAATTTGTTTGATTTGGTTAGATTTGAATGATTTCTCGCCGCAGGCGACTCAAAAAGATGAATCGCTGAATAGTTACCCGAGCCAGCGACACGACGTTCAATCATTCATGCTCCCGCTCACTGTGCAATCGCGCTCGGGAAAAATGAAATCATTGACAAAAAACGATAATTATAATCCATTTGATGTGTGATTATCCGATTATAATGAGAAAAAATTTGGAAATATCAAAAATAATCACGTAATTTGCGTCACGCATTTTCCGTGACGCAAAAAGCGCAACACAAAAAACCTATAAATTATGATTAAGAATCCTTTTTTGAAATATGGCTATCAAGGTCCTGAATATTTCTGCGACCGTGAAACTGAAATTCAGACCATCTCACGCACAATGAGCGGTGGAGCAAGCAACATCACCCTCATTTCACCACGGCGCATGGGCAAAACAGGTCTCATCAAGCGCACTTTCGAGCAAATGCTGAACGACACGCCTCAGGCTGTGTTCGTTTACGTTGATGCTCTTCCCACGCGTAGTTTCGAAGAATTTGTTCAAATCTTCGGGGAGAATGTGCTCACCACACTTCAAAACCGGCACTCCTCTATTTTCAAACGCACTTTAGACCTACTCAAGTCACTGCGGCCCGTATTCTCGACCGATGCCATCACAGGCAACCCCACCGTCTCGCTCACCATCCAGCCCGACAACGCCGAAATGACCCTTAGTCAGATTTTTGATTTACTGGAACAATCAGGCCGGCCGTGCTACGTTGCCCTCGACGAATTTCAGCAAGTGAGCACCTTCACACCCAACAATGTTGAAGCAATCCTGCGATCACACATCCAGTTTTTGAAAAATGTTCGATTCATCTTCGCTGGCAGCAGCATGCACATGATGACACAAATATTCATGTCAGCGAAGCTTCCATTCTTCAACAGCACACAGGTTGTAACGCTTAAACCAATCGATGAAGACATTTATTATGCATGGGCCAACCGCTTCTTTGAAATGCGTGGCGGTCATCTTTCAAGGGAAATTTTCCACACCATGTATTCTACACTTGATGGACACACATGGTACGTTCAGGCCGTGCTCAACACGCTGTACGACAACCATGTTCAGGTCAACAACGAGGCTTGCTATCAGCAAGCCATCGCATCGATTGTAGAAGAGAATAAGGATTATTATCAGAACCTCATCGCCCTGCTTACCAATAACCAGTTAAAATTGCTTCGCGCCATTGCCTGCGAGGGCAAGGCAAGTGCCATCAATGCAAGTAGGTTTATCCATCGTTACAATCTGAAAACGAGCAGCAGCGTTAACACTGCACTGAAATCACTGCTGGACAAGGAGCTGGTTTACAAACAAGCAAAAACATACGAGGTTGCCGACCGCTTTTTGGCCCTGTACCTGCGCACACTGCCGTAGCGCATATCATTGGCCGACTGCGGGTTATGAGGAATTTCTGAAAAATCACGCAAAATGCGTGACGCATTTTGCGTGATTCATGCGGTCCACACGCTTTCAGCTCAAAAACGCTTGTGGCGCAGCAAGTAGTACTCGATGACAATGTTCCGCCGGCCTTCGGGCGTGGCGTGCAGCAGGTTGATGTCGGGCTGGCTTGTGTAGCGGCCGCGCATGGTGCGGTAGTCGCGATGCGCCTTGATGATGGCGCGGGCATCGCCGCCATGCAGTTTGGCAAGCGCCATAAAAAACGCCAGCGTGTCGTAGAGCCGCCGCACCAGCAGCATGCGCTTGCCCTCGTTGCGAGGCAGGTTCTTGTGCAACAGCAACAGGTTGTTGCGGAAGTTGAGATAGGTCTTGCGCGGATTGTTCTTGGGCAAACTGCCGCCGCCCAAGTGATAGACGTGGCTCGTGGGCACCATCATCACCTCGCTGCCGGACAGGTGGATGCGCCAGCACAGGTCAATCTCCTCCATGTGGGCGAAAAAGTCCTTGTCGAGCCCCCCTACCCTGCGATAAAGCTCGCTGCGCACCATCAGGCAAGCCCCTGTTGCCCAGAAGATGCTCTTGGGTCCGTCGTCGTACTGCCCGTGGTCGTCCTCAATGGCGTCGAAAAGGCGGCCACGGCAATAAGGATAGCCGTGGCAGTCGATATAACCGCCCGCCGCGCCGGCGTATTCAAACATCTGGCGGTCGTCGTCGCGGTCCTGCAACAGTTTGGGCTGCACGGCTCCCACCTCGGGATGTGCCTCCATGTAGTCGAGCAGCGGATTGAGCCATCCGTCGGGGGTGCGCACATCGCTGTTGAGTAGCACGGTGTAGGCATACTGTGTCATCTCTATGGCCCGGTTATAGCCCTCGGCGAAACCATAGTTGCGGTCGAGCACGAGCGTCTTGACCTGCGGGAACTCGGTGGCAAGCACCTGGCGGCTGTCGTCGGTGCTGCCGTTGTCGGCCACGATGACGTCGGCCACAGCAGGGTCGGTACCGGCCAGCACAGTGGGCAGGTAGCGGCGCAGCAGCGCGGCTCCGTTCCAGTTGAGAATGATTACAGCCACTTGTTTCATATCAATTGCGCTTCGACCGTGAGGTCGTCGTTAAGGGTCAGTAATTTCACATCCACCACGCGGTTCACCAGCCGCTCGTCGGGACTGACGTTCACACGGATGTAGTTGTCGGTGAAGCCGTGCATGGGCGCGTCGGCGTGGGGCTGTTCCAGCAGCACGGGGCGCACAGCGCCCAAGTATTGCTCGATAAAACGCCGCTGCATCCGGTCGCTCAGCGCTATCATGCGGGCTGCACGCTGCTGCTTCACTTGCTGGGGCACCACCACCGGAATGCGCAGAGCCAACGTGCCAGGCCTCTCGCTGTAGGGGAACACATGCAGGTGCTGCAACGGCAGCGACTCGATAAAGCGATAAGAGTCCTCGAAAAACTCATCGGTCTCGCCACGGCTTCCCACCATCACGTCCACACCGATGAAGCAGTGGGGCATGGCCTGCTTGCAACGCTCCACCTTGCGGGCGAAAAGGTCGCGGTCGTAGTGGCGGCGCATGAGACGCAGCACCTCGTCGTTGCCACACTGCAGGGGAATGTGGAAATGCGGCATGAATGCTCGCGAACCGGCCACAAAGTCGATGACTTCGTCGGTGAGCAGGTCGGGCTCAATCGACGAGATGCGGTACCGCTCGATATCCGGCACCTGGTCGAGTGCCCGAAGCAAGTCGATGAACGCCTCGCCGGTGTTCTTGCCGAAGTCGCCGATGTTCACCCCCGTAATCACTATCTCGCGGCCACCGTCACGTGCCACCTGGCGTGCCTGCGCCACCAGGTCGGCGATGGTGCCGCTGCGGCTGCGACCCCGTGCCAGGGGGATGGTGCAATAGGAGCAATAGTAGTCGCACCCGTCTTGCACCTTGAGCCAGTAGCGCGTGCGGTCACCGCACTCGCACGACGGCGAGAACTTGCGGATGAGCGGTGTGCGTGTCACGGCCACTTGCTGCTCGCGCTCGGCCAGCCAGCGTTCCACATACAAGGCAATGTCGTTTTTCTGCTCACTGCCCAGCACGATGTCCACGCCGGGGATGGCCGCTATCTGCTCGCTTTTAAGCTGCGCGTAGCATCCCGTCACCACCACCAACGCCTCGGGGAATCGCTTCACCAGGCTGCGGATGTGCTGGCGCCCTTTCTTGTCGGCCAGCTCGGTGACGCTGCAAGTGTTCACCACGCACACGTCGGGCACCTGCCCCTCGGGCACGGGCACAATGCCGCGCTGGGCCAGCAATTTTCCCATTGTGGCCGTCTCCGAGAAGTTGAGCTTGCACCCAAGCGTCTCAAAATGCACCGTGTGTAACACCTTGTCGCTCATAAAACGTCACAAAGGTACAAAAAACTCGTGAAAATCACTTTTCGACGCACAAAGTTTTGTTTCATGCCCGCCAAAATAGATTGGCATCATTAACCACAAGGCCAGCCGCCACCGCCCTGCTGCGGGGCAGTTGAGGTGTGTGAGCGAGGCATGGGGGCAACGTCGCCGTGTGGACACACGCCCTCGGCCCTTAGTTGCTCCCCTAAGTTAGGGGAAAGGCTACGGGTAGGCGAGCGAAGCTCGGGAATGCTGTCGCGAAGCGACTGAGGAGTGTGTGACCCAGAGTGGGAGTCGGCGTCGCCGGTTGGCACACGCCCCCGGCCCGCCGGGCCACCCCCTCTAGCTTAGAGGGGGACTTCAACAGCTCCGGAGCTGGCGCGAAGCGACTGAGGAGTGTGTGACCCTGAGTGGGAGTCGGCGTCGCCGGTTGACACACGCCCCCGGCCCGCCGGGCCACCCCCTCTAGCTTA